>CAZDQP010000016.1:0-29662 GCA_964507485.1 uncultured Pirellulales bacterium
AGGCCGAACCGTACTCAAGAGGAAACCGGGAGTTTCGCCCCTGGTGTTCAGCAAGCACCTGCTTGATAAGTCGGTGTTCCTCAGCTTGCAGGACATGACTGACGACCTGCCCCCGATTTCCGAACACGTGCACGGCATCGAGATGGACGAGGAACTAATGGAGGTTTACAGAGACCTTGAAGACAAGCTTTCCAGCGAAGTCAGGCAGGCTCTGGCAAAAGGCAGCAAGTCCCTGCTCGGCACTTACGTGAACGCACTGCTCTCCTACCCCGACAGGCCGTTCGACAACGAGCCGATTGTCCATCCTCATACGGGACACGTGATTGTAGAACCGGTAGAACTGCCCAAAGGCAAAATTTACAACAAGGAACGAAAGCTAATCGAGTTAGTAAAGGACAGCCTTTCGGAAGGAAGAAACGCGTTCGTGTATGCCCAGTACACGAGCACGAAGGACGTAACTACCAGGATACAGGAGCGTCTTACAGATGAGGGCATCAATGCAGAAATTTTGCGAGCATCGGTAGATCCGGAGAAAAGGGAGGACTGGATTCACAGGAAGGTGGAATCAGGCACGGATGTGGTGATAGCCAATCCGAAACTCGTCCAGACCGGTCTGGACCTGTATGATTTCCCCGATCTGATTTTCTATCAAACGGGTTACAGTATATTCACCCTCAGGCAGGCATCAAGAAGGAGTTGGCGTATCGGACAGCGACAACCCGTATCCGTAAATTATTTATACTATAGGCCCACGATGCAGGAGAAAGCAATGCAGTTGATGGGTTCAAAACTGGAGGCGAGCCTTGCGATTGAAGGCAAGTTTTCTGAAGATGGGCTTCTTGCCCTCACCTCTGGTGACGACATAACCACGGCACTAGCAAAAGCTTTGGTCGATGGTCTGGAGACGGAAGGTGTTGAACAAATGTGGTCGAAGCTGAACGAATCGAATAAATCAGAAGAGTACCGTAAATCAAGGCCGGATGGCTGGTTGTTTTACGTCGACCCGGAAAACTTTGTCAAGAAAGGTGGAGGCCGAGGTAAAAGAAAAAGGAACACACATGGCAACGAACAACTGCTGTTGTTTTGAAATTCACGACTCAGTTGTTGCCATAAATTGGCTTTATAATTTGTGAGTGCGCAGACTGCTCACACGGACTCATCATATTGAACCATGGTCCCTTTCACCTTCAACCTCGGTTCACCCTATGTCCCTTTGTGTATGATTACCTGCTTCCACAAGGGAAGTTGTAATCATTGCGGATTTCCTGCTCTATGGCAACACGCCCTGCCGCCTGAAGATTGGGCGTATAAAGTACGGCAACCTTCAAAGTCGAGTTGCAATTTCGGTTCCAACAGGCCTTCCGATCATGATTCTCGACCCGGCTTTTCACGGTAGCCGACTCTCCACAATCAACAGGGTTATAGCTGGAATTCCCTGTGCAGAGGATCACATAGACGCCAGACCGGTCTTTAAGACTGTCGGTCGATGAATACGGACCTTCAAAGTTGTATCTGCTAATTTTTATACTCATTTGTTCATCACTTTCTGCCGCGACTTGACATCTGGGGTGATTTGCTGCGCGGCTTAAAGCAAACCGCCCGTTAATTTAAAAATAGTCCCGTTAGCCTGGAGCTGCACTGTCAGCCCCTTTTCTTAACGCCGGCTATTTATCTCGCTAAAACAATTACATATCCTGTTTATGGCCATACCTGGGCACATAGAAAAACCTTTCTTATCCACTAAATCTGCTTGACTATGCCATATGCGTCATATATAATGTTACAAGTCGTCTATAGTATGGACAAATAATAAGGCGGCCGCATCTGAAGCCGCCACTTCTTACTAATATTATTGTATACTGAACTCTCGTTGGAGTCAACTATCAAAATGGAGAAAAATCCGAATATTTTTTCCGAAAGGCTCCGGACCACCCGTGAGTCCAAGAGGTTAAGCCAGACTGACCTAGCGAAAAGGGCTGACCTCCAACCCTCAGCAATATCGCACTTCGAAAATAACCGCAGATCGCCTTCGTTTGATAATTTAAAGCGACTCGCGGATGCTCTTGGGGTAACAGTAGATTATCTATTAGGCCGTTCTGATGAACCCAAGAGCCGCGGTCTTGTTGCGGAGCAGCTCTTCCGTGACTTTGAGCGAATGTCTCCGGAGGACCAAGAAACCTTGGCTAAAATGGCGGAAGTGTTTGCGAAGAAAAATGAGAAGCAGCCGAAAGGTGATACTTAATGATCTCCAAGATAGAAATTCAGGAGGCAGAAAGAGAAGCCGAATCACTCATAAAAAGGCTCAACGTAGCAGCCTTGCCTGTTTGTCCTTTTAGCATAGCAGAAAAACATGGCATTACGGTTGAACCCAAAGATTCCAATCGGCCTGGTGTGTCTGGCTTCTTATTTAGGCTCGGAAATGACTTCTCTATACAATATGCAACACATATCAAAAATGAAGGCTTTGTTCGATTTACAGTAGCGCACGAGTTAGGTCACTATTTTATTCCGGGACATCCAGAGCATCTTTTCGCTTCGGGACGTCAATTGCATGAGTCTTACAGCGGTTTCATTTCTGATGACAATTATGAAAAACAGGCGGATCATTTCGCAAAGTCTTTGTTGATGCCGGAGGACCTTTTCTTGACAGCACTTCAACAAGCTGGTGAGGGTTTCCTAGCGGTGGAGAGCATGGCCTCCAAATGCCGCACCTCCATCACAGCCACCGCAATACGTTTCGCCCAACTGGCGGAGGATCCTGTCGCAGTAATTATGAGCAGCGGGAATAAAGTTGAGTGGTGCTTCATGTCCCAAGCATTGACCAACATTAAAGGGCTGCGATGGCTAAAGAAGGGCTCCTTGATCCCGTCTGGCACTGCTACAGCACGATTCAATGAAAATCCGGTAAATGTGTTGAATGGTGAAAAGGCAGAAGGTTGGACACATCTTCAATACTGGTTTGACGAAGCACCGGAATTTGAGATGAAAGAGGACGTGGTTGGTCTTGGCAGCTATCGGAAGACACTAACAGTTCTCTTTACTAAGGAACCAATTGATACCGAAGAAGACAATGACTATCTTGAAATAGGCAACGAGGATAGAGGATGGAAATGGAAGTAAGTGGAAGAAACGCAACGCTGTGGAGACTCGGAGACGACACCTAAGTTTCCTGATCATAGTTTTACACTTTCAGACAAAACAATACGCAAAATCGTAATTCACTGCGCAAAACCAAACTACAAAGCCTGTATATCCTTACAAGCCCCCAAGAGCGCCAAACAACATGTTACATACAGACGAACAAAACCTGACGCTTAGGAAGGAAGATAAGCTATCGGTTTCATTCTGTTCTGCTAATTCTTCCTTACGGCTACCGCCACGGCTATATGGCTATGCCTAAGAAGGTCCAAGCAACTGTCAGTACCATTCCTACCCCAATCAAACAGCCGCTCATTTTCCCCATTGAAGAACTCAGGGGTGTTCTTGCATCTTCAACTTCGTGCTTTCTGAGGTATTGTGCCATTCTTCCTTCAAACAGTCCTGCAAGTCCGTCTGTTATAGAGTCACCAACCGCTCCACCGACAATTGCTCCAAGCACCCCTGCGAAACTTGCTCCAATTAGTGCTGCAATCCCCAATATGCCTGTATCAATCATCCCAAAGATTATGTCTGCTCCCGTGGATTTTATCGTTCTTCCAGAAAGCTTTAGTGGGATCCAAGGAATCAGCCCCAGCAGTATAATTACCGGGCCTATCAGTCTTGAATGGTAGATGGTAAAAGAAACAACGCTGACAATCACTATCGATATTGCTATAACGCTGGTTAATGCCGGAATAAGTCCTTGCTTTTTCATATTCAGCACTCCACAGAAGATATAATGTTTAACTGGTTTTTTAATTTTAAGGGGGACTTCAGCAAAGCTCAACTACAAAAGCCCTCTGAAAGAACACAACCTGAGCCGAAGTTGTATCTAATCTTAGTTCTTAGCACCTTCGCTAACAACGAGAAACCGAGTATACTCCAAGGAGGGGGGCTTCGACAACTCTCTGACGTGGGCTAGGGTGAAAGTTGTGCAGACTTTCATTCCACACGTTAAATATTCACCATCTTGCCGGTGAATCCGGCAAACTCCATTGGCCGGTGAGTAAATACTATTACCTGGAGTCCATAATCTTTTATCGCTTCATTTATGAGCTCAATCATTTTATTGGAGCGGTCCGAACTAACATGTACAAAGGGGTCGTCAAGGACGAGACACTGGGTGTCTCTTCCGCTCAGATGTTTTGCAACAGCCTGCCTGACGCAGAGTGCGACCACCTCTTTCAGTCCGGACGAAGCGTCGTTAAATTCTAATGATATATCATCAAGGCCCGTTTCACCTAGTCGGATTGGAAAGAGATATTCATTCAGCTCCACATCCTCGTGCACGAAGCCTGTAACGTAACTCAGCGAGCGCTTCACCTCATCCCGTATTGGACCGGCTACCGCTGTTAAAGCTAAACGATACTGCTTCTCTAGCGCTTCTTTCAGAAGTTCGCACGATTCTGCACGTATCTGCTCTCTCTCAAGTCTTTCATTTAGGATTTCCAAACTGGATTCGATTTCCGCTAGTTCCGAGTATGCACCCCCCAAGCTTTCCGTGCGTATCCCCCCTTTAAGCTGGTCAATAGAAGCTCGCTGTTGCTGAATTATTTGCTCCTGGTTTTCCATCTGCCTTTTCAGGCGTTTTATTCTATTTACGGGACCTTTCTCCAACTCCTCGTACCGCTGCTTTATCTTCTCATAAGCCTCGGTCCGTTTCTTGAACTCTGCTTGTGCATTTTTCAATATTTTTTCTTGGTTTTCGAGTGACCCGTGCTGGCGGATAAATTCGCGCTCGCGGTTTTTTGCTTTGTCCAGCTCTTCAGAAAGGTGCTTCTCGGCCGCTCGAATTTCGGCTAGTTCTTGTTTTCTTTCTACAGCCTTATTATCAACTTCGTCTCTCTCAGCCCTCGCTTTGTCGAGAGCGACCTTCGCACCCTCCTGTTCCTTTTCCCTTTGGTTCACGAGTTTTCCAAGGTCAACATCGGTAGGGTTCGACTTTACTGCTTTGGGTGTCCTCTTGATCTTTTTACATTCTTCATATTTTTGTTTGAGCTTTTTCAATTCGAGAGTTATTTCGTTGATGGGACGCTCGTCAATTCCTCTTTTTTCGGCATCCAATACCTTTATTCTATTCGCAATATCTTTCTGCGTCTGGCTTAGTTCTTTTAATTTGTCTATAGACTTTACCTTGTATTTGGTCAATACCCCCCGGATGTTCGCTCCAAGGCGCTTAATGTCAACTTTTGCATCGCGTGCCTGCTCCAGCTTGGCTTTCACCGTAACCTTCCCGAGACCCGGTGCTCCCACGCTTACGCTCTCGGTTCCTGTGGCACTTAACCGTTCGCTTTTTAGCCTCTCTCCATCTATTTCGACTTCGAGCGAGCCTTTTTTGCCATGCGTAACGGTCACCCCCAGCCCTTTTGCTGCAAGGTTCTCCTTCAATGCTTCGATTCGCATCTGGCTCTGGCTGAGTTTCTCAATCTCTTTACCAGTAGGCACAAGAGGTACTTCGTTTTTTCTCAGACTTTCAATCTGTCCGTTAATGCCGTTTATTTTCTTTATCTTCTCATTCAACTCCTCGACTTTTTTCATGGTGTCGGATTTGGTCCACAAGACTCGGGCATCCTTGGTCAGTTCCTCACAATCCCTTATTTTCATTGCCTTCTCGTCGACTTTTGCTTTGAGTTCCTGCTGGCGGCTTTCCAACTGCTCACATACAGCCTCGAGTCGAGAAAGGTTCTGGTTCGCTTTTTTCTCCTTGGTCTGGAGTTGCTCTATTTCCTTTGCCGATCGTTCAAGTTCTTTTATCGCTTTGCCTGCATCCCGTGCATCCCTCTCTGCCTCCTTAACGCTGGCCTCAGATGCTTTCAACTTGGACTCAATTGCGGAAAAGTCGATTACCTCATCTCTGGCTTTTTCCAGTTCTTCCTTGGTTTCTGTAAGCTTTTGCTCAAGTGTAGGTAGTTGCCTTTGAAGCTCCTCAAGCTGTTGTTTTTCATCCTCCACCTTTTTTATCATCTCATTCAGCTCAACGCTTCTCTGCTCGTGAGCCTGAATTTTTTCTTCGGCATTTGACACAGGGGAATCTGCTCTGGTCTTACCGGTCCTTGTAAAATATTGAGCGTACGAAGTTTGAACTAGGTTTTGAACGGCCTGAAGCTTTGGGGTAACAAGAACTGCTCCACTATCCTTTGCTTCTAGGTGCAGGGCAGCGGTCGGGTCCCCTTCTTTATCAGTTGGAAGTCCCCTGTTTTCCTGGGGCGCCCATAACCAACGAAAAGCACCCCACTGGGAGGGTTTACTTCCTCTTGAAGAGGGCAAATCAGCTTCCAGTAACTGCATCACTTGCTCATCTGCTGAATTATCCTGGGCAAGAAGAGTAGCTTTTTTACCATCGATTTTATGCAATGAGGTTCCTCTCCTTAAGTTGAAGTTCTTCTCGAGACGATATCTTGTTTTATTGAGGGTGAATTCAATCCGGACTGTTGATGTCACGTTCCCGGAAGCAGTGAGGGGTCTAACGCACTTGATGGCTTCGGCACGGGAGCCAGACTTGTCAAAAAGCCCTCGACTCAAGGCCTCCAGTATGGTTGATTTGCCAGTCTCATTCGGTCCATAAATGACCGTTGCAGTCTCGTCGAAATCAATCCTTGTTCTGGCATGCTTTCTCCAGTTTTCGAGTTCGACCCAGTGTAGCTTCATGCCTGAGCCTCCTGTCCAAATCTTTGCAGATGAGCAAGAGCTTCAACGATTACCCTTCTCTGTCTTGGGTCGTTCTCGCTTGCCAATAACTGCTTTAAATGCGTGTCGGTCTGATTTAAGATTGGATCTCCGAAATCGAGGAGGGATTCTAATTTAGGCGGCACGGTAATGTTGAGTGATTCTAATTTTATCCTGAAGTTTTGGTGCACTGTTGTTTGGAATTCTAACATGTCGTCGAGTTCCTGCTTGGACTCCAGAGGCAGTTCTCCGCGCAGTTCCAATCTGACCATATTGATGCCTTTGATTGATTCAAAGTAAGACTTCAACTCGGTAAGGGAAGAGGAGTCTTTCATTTCAAACCCATTGGATACCCAGGTCAATTGACCGCTCTTAATAGGCTTAATTTTAGGCGCCTGCCCTTTCTCATCAATTTGAACCAGCAAGCATTGTCCGGCGTTATCTTCACCAAAATTGGTTTGCTCATGGGTTCCAGAATATGCCATACGGGATATGCCAGTTTTATCAGCAAAGGATCTGTGACTGTGCCAGTGGCCCAAAGCAAGGTAATCTATCCCCGTTCTATCAACGCAGGATGGATCTATGGGCAAAGCCGTGTCCTCCCAGTTTGGGGCAGGAGATTTTCCCACCAGGCTTCCATGTGCAATCCCTATGTGGATGCCATCGACTTGACGAACGACCGGAATTGAACCAGTCAGGTCTTGTTTGGCGACCTTTGAAAGAACGGGACAAGGATGGAGGATTGCGCCGTTCACTTCAACAGGATCGGTTGTACGGATGATTATAAGATGGCTTAGCCGCTGAAATATCGCTCTATCGTAAACACAATCTGCGCCAAGGATATCGTGATTCCCAGGGAGAAGAAACAAAGGAATGTCGGAATACTGATTGAATATGGCAACAACTTTTTTTACCTCATCTTGACCGACCATGTTGTGTTCGAAAATATCACCACACAAGAGAACAAAGTCGACGTTGTGCTCCTTAGCAGCCTTCAACACATTATGGATCGACTCAATTCTGGTCTTGCGCACAATGGGGCCAGCCTCTCCAAGACCGCTGCCCTTCATCCCAATCTGCCAGTCAGATGTGTGGATAAACCGAACCAATTGATCGCCTCGCACCTATCTTAATTATTTTTCATATTTTAATTAAAATGTTTTACTTCTATTACGAATACGTGCCGAGAGATGAGAACTACAGTTTTTATTTGCTTACAATAAACGAATTCAACGGTTTAGTCAAACTAAAAGCCTAATACATGTTGCGCCATCCGCATTCTTGTGAAGTAGTATCGCAGTGTAGGCTGTGGGAGTTAACAACTTCCTCTGCCCATCACCTAGTTATCACGTGCCTCCGCCTGAAACCGACTTTAACGAACACGAGTTCGCTAAATGTCGCTTTCCCTACCTACTATGGTAGGCCGACTCCAGCGCGATAAAAGGTAAACAATAAATAGGGCGATTTGGAAACGGACGCTTTTAAGTCGGAGGTGATCGAATGGAAATGGCAATTGCCCGCATGGACGGAAAAGGCCGTGTGGTGATACCTAAGAAAATCAGGGAAAGGTCGGGCATGAGTGTGAACGATGTTGTTTTCGTTTATGCTCTTGAGGGTCTGGTGTGCATGAGGAAGGCCAGATTGGATGGCGGGCCCGTGCTCGAGAACATAGAAGGGCTGGGGCTTACTGCCCTGGCCCCTTCCAGAGAGCCTCGTCATAGTCGGGAACTTGTAATCTGGGCCCTCGTTAGGAGGCCGATGATGTCTTTTAGACAGCTGCGCTCGGTCCTCAAGAATCGTAGAGGAGGTATAAGCAATCAGGCGACATGGAAACTGCTCAGAGAGTTAATGGAAGAAGGGCAGATTAAGAAGCTCGCCACTAACGAGTATGTCATAAATCCCGAGTGGATTAAGGAACTCAAAAGGTTCGCTGAGGTGATTGAGGAGAGGCAAAAGGCTTTTCAGGTCTTCCAGTAGCTGGGTGAATAAAGGGATACCATGTGTTTTTAGAATTTCGCCCTGTATCCGTGCGAGATGCGGTCGGCTATCTTGAAGTTTATGTATTCGGCGGCGTCCTGCTCAAACTCGGGGAAGAAGAGGGACACTGTGAGCAACGCCCCAAGAGTGGGATTGGGAAAGAGTTCATACTGCTTCGCCAACTCCACCAAGCCGATAAAACCGCCGTAGCTCATGATGGGTATTTGCGCTGAATGGGTTAATAAAGGTTGCGCCGAATGAGATTTATACTGTTTAGATACTAAGGTTTATCTCTTCTTGTTTCTTCCGCAATGTGTAGGTGCTTGGTCGTGTTTCTTTTATGTATGGTGGTCCTTTGCTCTGGGCTATGTAACTGTTCAACACACTGTCAACTGTGGCTGTTCTGAAATGGACACCCTCATAGATATCGGAAGCCTTACATGCAATTTCCGTAGATGATAATACTTCAGCTTCTTCAAATGCATGCACAAGCAGAGTTTCGGGCCGTCTTATGAGTCTATGATAGTTGCGCTGGTATTTTCTCTTGCGAACTTTCTTTACATATCTTTTTCGATTCCCTCGAAGTTTTGTTTTGCGATATCTTGAGTCAAGGTGGTAAGCAACTGTGGTCGGATTAACATCACTATCTTTAGCAATCCTCCTATAGGCCTCCATCTTGTTCTTTCCAGCGTTCCTTTGAACTTCAAAAATTTGTTGCCACTGTCTCAAGATTTCTGGGCAATTTCTCGGGGTAGGCATATAAGTGCTTTGAAAACAAAGGCTTATAAAAACAACATTTTTCTGCATTCTGAAATAATAAGGTTGACAGCGGTGCCAATTCCTGTTTTAATTAAGGTATATATTAAGTAATATATTAAGGTCAGTTTACTCATGAGTATTTCACTGCTTAAGGTAAACGATATTCAGATTAGACTAGAAACCATCCCGGGTGTCACTGTACCCAAAAGAGCTGCAGATTGCGCCGTTATGATGAGAAGTTGGGCCAAAGAAAGAGGGCGTTTGCCTAGAGTAACCGAGCTTTCTGAATCGCTGAGTATCTCACCACCGGCAGTGGTGCAATTGGAACGCACATTGGAGACAAGGGGGATCCTACATGGATCACGGCAAGACAAAACACTGAGACTTGAAAGGGACATTCTTATATCTGATTCTGCTATAGTTGGTTTGGTTACAACAAAACTAAGCAAAGTTGGTGTTGATGAAAAAGTAGGGATTGACACATATATCGAGATGGAAAACGAAACGTGGAACGAGGAGATGTTTATTGATAATGCTCAGGAAGGCGCAAAGAGGTTTGGTCTCAACATAGATAACCTTGATGATTTGGCGGAATTGGTAGATGTTGGCTACCTTGTAGGCAAACCTAGGCGTTTCAGGTTCAGTGAGGCGTTATGGGAGAAAAATAAGATAGTGCTGGGTAAAATATTCTGCACATTGATAGGTGTAGAAACGCCCGTTCGTGAAGAAAACATTAGTTTAGCTAGTTCATTCAGAAAATGTATTTCAGAGGTTAAGAAGTATCTGGATAAAGGTATTCCTATTCCATGTGGCGATGCGGTTATAATAGGACACACAAGTAAGGATTTCATCACGTTAAAGAATAACGTGCATTCTAAAACAAAAATGGAAATAATGTACTTCGAGTTATGTCAGTGGCGGAAAGCGTGGCAGGAAGCTAATAAGAGGTCAGGGAAAAGATTTGGCTCTAGCATAAAACAGAGTGATGAAGAAACCCGTACAGCCTCGATAGCAATGGAGGCTTTCAAGTTATACTATGACGACCTTCATAAAAGAAAAACTCGAAAGGGAATCAGAACCCGTGTTGTGGCAGATAGAGTTAAAAGAAAACGAACCCAATGAATTGTTTAGGAAAAATTTGAAAAACTAAAACATGATGATTCATCGTAGCAGGTAATAGGCTAGTAGTGTAAGGCAGGAAACTTATTAATAAAAGGGCGGCTTCCCTTTCTCCCGAACGGAATTCCTTGTGCTAACCATCGGGGGTCAGGACACCGGTTAGTCAAACAAGACGGAGCTTGCTTTTTATGGTGCGCCACGGATGGCGGCCGCCCTTCTATTTTGCATTATACAGGAAGGAAATGAACAAGTCAAGACAGAAAGGAGGCGAAAATCATGACTTACCTAATTCATGAGGTGGACAGGAGCCAGCAACCCGCACTCATCCAGGCGTTGATTGATTTCTCGTTTGACTCCGAGCAGATCTTCGTGGCCCCTTGCAACGGTGGCTTCGCCGTCGACTTCGGCGAACCGCTGCTGAACGGAGCGCTCGACCGCCTGATTAAACGCCTTGGCAAAGTCGTGCGGCCGCTTGAGGCGGAATCCCGCGAAGCCAACTGGCAGGTTGTAAGCACTCACGTATCACCGGAAGACTGAACGTTAGAAAAGCATTAAGGCAATTCCCTGATGCTGGCTTCGTGCAAAGTGTTATTTGAGATACCAGTTTTGATGAAAAAAACTAAAAAAGGAGGCAAAAATGAAGACAAACGTTAAAGAAACAGAAAACGCGCTGTCGCTCACGTTTCAGTCGCTGGCATGTCCCGTTTCGCTTCCGCCGATGGTTATACCACAGGAAACGTGGGCCTCGCTTGCGGATGTTGCTCCCGAGGTTCAGAGGGTGGAAGTCGAGCGCAGGAGGAAACAGGAAGCTCGTGAAATAAAGGAAAGGGAACGCAGCATGAAGAAGCTTCGGAGGATGAGGCAACCGATGCACAGGGGGGATTGATTCAGGGATTTTGGGCAGGTCTCTGCAAGCCTGTCCTTCAGGCTATTGTCCAACGGAAGGAGTGCAAGATGATACGGAATAAAATCCCCCAGAGGTGCTTCGAGAAAGAAATCTGCGGGAAATCAGGAATGAAGCAGGGAGTTGCCAAAAAACACTGGCTGGGCATCAGCGAGCATCCCGAACAAGGTTTGCTTGACCTTTTTTACTGCCCGAAAGAAACGCTGGGGGGCCTTTCCGATGCCGATGTTCTGAGGTCGGGATTGTGTCCCCTGCTTACCCGCGTGACGTCGGAATATTCATGGCTGTCCGCCGCAGGTGAACTGGTCAGGGAGACGGAAAAGCATGAAAGATGCGTCGGCCTGCTAATAATAACCGCGGGCGACAGGTTTCAAATCTACTACGTTTGCAGGGGATTCAATTACGGCGGTCCCGCTTTCCTTTCCCTCCCTGGCTCCGGCATGAAAAGCTTCCAGATGTTTTCCATAAAGCAGGCGGGCACGGAAGGATTTTCAAAAAGCTTGGAAGCACGAAGAGAGGGCAAAGGTGCGCGAAATTCGAAAACTGAAGAGGAACGGTTCGTAAATAAATTCAGCAGGTCCGCGGGCGCCATAGGAAAAGGTAATCTCGAGCTTGGTTATGAGATTCTATCGTGTGCAAGACGCCTGAGGGTTGGCATCATCGGCCTGGGCCGCGCAGGTAGCTGGCTGGCGTTCCGCCTTGCGCAGATGGGAGTCGGAAGCGAGGGAGGCATTGTCCTGATGGACTCTGACATACTGAATGAGTCAAACCTGCCAGATATGCTTGTTCCGGAGGGGGCGGTAGGCATGCCGAAGGTGGAAGCGGTTGCGGGCACGATAAGGGCGTTCATGCCGGGTTATCCCGTGTTCCCCGTCTTCTCGAACCTCAGCAGCGCGGAGGCCGTTGACGAGATAAAAAGGTGCGATGTCGTTTTCACAGCGGTTGACGAAGACAGCGTAAGGCTGGGGGTGTCGCTGATTGCCGCCCGTTGTCACATCCCGCACATCGACATATGCGGAGCCTGCTCACGCACCGGGGAGAACATGACCGAGACCGGAGGGGAAGTACGTCTGTTTCTTCCAGGCTCACTAAAAGGATGCCTTGCCTGCTATGGTAAATATGACGTGAGGGAATCCGTGGCACTGCTCGGCCTTACCGTGGAAGAGGAACGGGAAAGAAGAAGCAAGCTTGACTGGGAAAGAGAAAAGGGCGGTTCCAGCGCGGACATCCTTTTTCCGGTGATTGGCGAGGTTTTGCAGGCATTCTGGGCCATCCTTCGCGGGGAAATAAAAGATTCGTTCTGGTGGCACTATACGAAAGGCAGTAATGGCAAGCCGGACTGGGAGGTCTGGACAAACAACCGCCGTCCGGGAAGGTGCGCCGTTTGCCGCGGGCAGGCGGGACTCGGCGACCTGATTTTGCAGATGAGGTAAAAATGGAGAAGTTTGACTGGAAGAAACTGCTTCAAAGAACACAACATGTCTCTGACGTCCCAATTATTAAACGGGCGGTGAAAATGGCCGTCTATCAAATGGACAGAGAAGAGGTAATCAAATCGATAAGGCGCGCTCTGGTGACGCTTGGATTCGGGCTATGCCTTGTTGTGCTTACTTCCGGTAAATCCTGGGCTGTGCGTTCGCCGCTTCTGAACATGATTGGAGGCCTTGTCTTTTTCTTCTTTTCATTGATGGTTCTCCTCACAGGGGCCTTGTGGGGCTTCGTGAGCGGAAGCAAACTTGTATGCTCTTTCGGGTCGCACCTTTTCCCATTCGGTGTCCAGCCTTACAGGTCCCTTTCCGCTATACCCGCAGTTTTCATACTGGCGGCATTGACACTCAACTACGTGCTGGTTTTTTCCAACCGCTTCCCGTGGTTCGCGCGGCACGAAACGAAGCTCATGACTTGGTTACGCAGGTCGTTGTGGTTGCTCGTTGTTGCGGTCTGGCTCACCGCTGTCGCTCTGTGCGTTTCCGCATATTCGACAACGGTCATGGAATCTCAGGAAACGAATGTCGAGAAAAGCGAGGTTGAACCGGAGACAAAGGCAGAAATTTCTGACGTCAACGGCAGCGGGGAAACGTATGTCTGGCTGCCTAAAAAGAACGTGAGGCCGGATGAATACGCGACGGTGAGGGTGCAACAAGCGCGCGATTATTACTCCGGTGCTCCCGTGTTGATCGACGAACGTCCCTGGGATGAGTTGATAAAGGTGAAGGTCGTGAACGGAAAAATAGAGGAGCCGAAAAGATGAACTGGTTTGTTAATGCGATTGCGGGATTTGTAAGAAGTTTTGCGAACCTCTTGAGACGAAGAGACCGTCAGCGCCAGCGCCTGGAGAACCTCTACGACTCAGGAGGGGACAGGCAGGCGATAACAAGGCCGCTTGTCGAAAACAGCGACGGGCGGAAACGCGCAATATACGCCATCGGGCCGAGGGCCTCAAGCGACGGCATCGGAGGTGAAAGCGAGTACTTTACATACCTTGACGAGAAGGGCACGCAGACGGAAATAGACTACAGGATAACGAGGCGCTGCGACTGCGGTGCCCTGATTGGATACAGGGACGTCTCCCTGCTGGGAACGTGCGGTATATGCGCGAGGACGGTATGCAACCAGGAGGGCTGCGCCGCAAGGTGCGAGAGATGCTCGATGCTGGTGTGCGGGACGCATACCGTGAGACTCGGCAATCGCACGTTCTGCTCGCGTCACCGCTGGTACGGATTATGGATGATGTTCTGGGGACTTCTAAAATGAAAATGTTTCTATTTATGATAATAATCGTTGTCCTGATACTTGGGCCGTTACGTAGACAGTTCTTCGATAGATGGAGGTTCAACTTTCCGGCGCTCTGCTGCGGCGTTGCCTCGTTCCTGCTTACGTCCGCCTCGTTGAAAACGGAAGACCCTCGCTGGATGCCCCTGGCGGTCAGCATCGCCGTTGCACTGGGAGGCGGCGCCGCGTTCAAGCAGTGGCTGGACGAAGTGTTTGGAAAGGATAAGTGATGAGTTATCTGATGAGAATAGAGGAACTGGCCGAGCTCGCGGGACGCGACGACCCGGAGGTACAAAAAATAGTGGAGAACGCTAACAGGTATCCGGCGTTCAGGGAGAGCTGTGAAAGGATACTGCTCGCGAAGTGCAGGAGGAGAGGCGTCAACCTCGGGAAGAAGCCCGTCTTCGACATCCCCGAAGAGCTGCCGGAAAGCGGGCTTGAACTGGGGCAGGTCATGCTGGGCGACAACCCGGCGGGCACTTACCGCCACCCGGATACGCTGCTGCCGGGAAACCAGGGAGTCTTCGGCGCGAGCGGCTCGGGTAAAACCTCCGTCGTCAGGCATCAGTGTGAAAGATGGATAGAGAACGGCATGTGCGTCATCATATTCGACCTTGCAGACGAATACGGCTCAATGATTAATCGCTTCCCGGCTGAAAAGCTGCTCGTGCTGAACGCGAGGGATTTCCCTCTGGCGATTTTCGAAAACCCGGTTGGTTCAAGCCTGTCGGAGATTTCATGGCTGTCCCGGATAGTCGGGGTAATGAGAGAGGTGATGTTCCTGAGGGACGGGAGCTGCAACCTTGCCGAGGCCGTAATAGGGGCGATGTATCACGAGCGCGGCGTGCTGGACGGCACGAGGAACTATCCCCTGCTCACGGACGTGTACACCCAGCTGGAGGGCAAGAGGTTCGGCGCAAACAGCCGCAACGCCGGTTTTCTCGAGAGTCTCCTGAACAGGTTCCACTGGCTCCTGGAGAACTTCCCCGGCTTTAACGCAAAGCGCTCTATAAAGGTTGCGGACATCCTGAGGCGCTCGCTGATTATAAGGATGGCGGATTTGAGCCCAGCGGACACGGACGCATTCACCTCTATCTTCCTGGCATGGTTCATGGCGGTCATGGAGCGAGAGAGATGAGGAACAAGATTGTTTCAGTGATAATCATGGAGGAGGTTCACCTGCTCGCTTCGGAACAGAAGATGAAGAGGCAGGACCTGGGAGAGCCCCTGATAGTGCGTCAGCTCCGACTCAGCAGGAAGCACGGGGTCAGCAACGTAGTGGTCGACCAGACGCCGGGCGCGCTGCCTCGTGCGATACTGGCCAACCTGTCGACAAGGATTGCCTTCCACCTGGGAAATCCGTCATGCATCTGGTCAATCTCCAACTCCATGGGACTGGACAGAACGCAGGCCGCTGAGATTGCCAAGCTGCCGGAAAGGATGGCGGTCGTCCAGACCAGCGATATCCCCGAACCTTTTGTGCTGAGGGTGGTTGACATACCGGAAAGTGAAAAACCCTCCGAGGAGGAAATCGGCCTGCGCATAAAGGAATCGCTTGCCCTGCTGGACCATGAGTTCGCGGACGTGAGCGTGACGGACGTCCTGCTCGGAATCGAAAAAGACGGAGAGGAAGGCGAAGGAGACGACAACGCGGTGAAGGGCGACACGCTCAAGGTTCTGGCAAGGATATGCGGTGTCCCTCATGAGCTTATAGAGGAACGCGCGGAGAGCCTGAGAATAGGGAGAGGGAGAGAATCGAGGGCCCGGAAAAAGCTCGAAGCACTAGGAATGATAGAGCTGGGCGACAAGGTGGGCGCCAAGTGGCAGCTTTACGTGCCCACTGCAAGGGGAACGGGATGGGCCGAAGGACTTGGGCTGCCCGTGCACCGCTACAAGTCGGGCATAGCGCATGAGTTCATGCTGAAGAGGGTGAGGCAGGCGCTCGGCAGCTTCTGCCAGAGGGTCTCTTTTGTCTCGGAGGGAAGGGCTATCGGAGACACCGGGATACAGCCTGATCTGACGGCGCACATCAGGAGAGAAAGAGGCGGCCCCCCAAGGGTGATCGTGATTCAGATAAGCTGCTCGAACAAGCCGGATTATGAGGCGAGAAAAGCCGTGAAGCTGTCACGCATAAAGCAGATAGACATGGTTCTAGTGATTGCGAAGAACAAGGGTGCGCGAAACGTGCTTGAAGACAGGATTCGCAGGTTAGTTGAGAGGGAACGCGCCCGGTCGAACAAGAAAAGAAACCCAGCCGGAAGCGACAGCACAGATTCTGAAGGCGCTTCCATGTTCGATGCAGGGGCAGGCTCTGGTCCGTTTATCCTGGACTTCGAGACCTGCGTAAGCGCGGAATATGACTGGGGCTGGGTAATAGAATAATGGAAGAATAAATTCAAATTCATTGGTTAATAGGTGAAAAAGAGCGTGTTTGAAAATGAAAATAAATAAACAGCATTCAAAAATAACTTACTGCCCACTGGAAATGGATATTGTGAAAGTAATGTCCGATTGTGCGTTGTGTGGATTCTGGGATGGCAAACGGTGTCGTTTTCTCGATGCAACGACCGGACGTCGTAATAGAAGCAGGGTACTCAGGTCGGAACGAAGAAAACTGGAAAGGTTAAACAGACGTCTCGGCCGCAGACGCGGAAAACATCTGAAAGAGCCGATGGTAAAGGAAAAGTGGCCTGTGGTCGAACCGGAAGGATTTGGCATTCCTGACCAAATTAAGAGCAGTGAATACGGAATCGCAGGCTCTCTTGCAGAAGAAGGGCTGCATCAGGAACCTGAGAAAAAGGAAGAATACGTTCTGCCGGAACTGACTAAAGAAATATGGGATGGTGTTGAGCCTGACATGCCGGACTGGCCTGCTGGAGAAGACCTGAATGTAACACCTGAACCGAAACCGCCTGACAATCCGGCATTAGGAGAACCGTTAGCGGAACCTTTCCCGCTAGGTTTCTTCCAAGAGTTGGGACGTGAAAACTTGTTAGACGGAATGCTGGGTCACGAACCAAACATCCAGGGGCCTGAATTGCCCTGATTGAAGGGGAAAACGTGATGATGAAAAGTAATCTATATAAATGCCTGCACGATAAATTAATCATGGGCGCGCACGAAGCGTTGATGCTTCTGGGCGTGCTGCAAAGGAACGGCACGCTCACGAGAGAATATTGTGTGCGCCACGTTTTGAACGCCCTGTACCAGGGCCCTGATATTCTGTACGGCGAGCCTTCTTATGAGAATGCCGAAAGGGAAGCTTGCGCCGACGTATTCAGGAGCAGGCGGCTTTCCCGGATAGGAAGCGCAGACACTATGGCTAGGGACGCTGAAATAAGTCCTGAAGCAGCGGATTATCTCAGGCAAATACTTGCTACCGCAGCCGGTGACAGGAAAGGAAGCCTCTTGCCCTTAGCCGGTCGTTTCGATGGTTATTCGGAAGAAGCTTTCGAAGAGGTCTTAGGACTGCTGGGCAGGTACGGATGCAGGTATCTGGGCATATCAGGTCCTGGCGAAAGCCTGATGCCTGCTCGCAACAGAATCTTCGCTCTCGCCTCTGACGAGAGCTACGCGAGAAGAAAAGAACCGGAAGAACCAACCGGTCCCGAGGTCCTGATGCTTGACATTGAGAAAGGCCAGCCTCCCGACCTGTTTAAAGAAATCCAGAAGTTGATGCAAATACCGGGACAGGAAATAATCAGCCCTGAAATGTCGGACCGTGAAAATGGGCACTATGGAGAAAGGAACGCAGCTTGAATACGATTTCTGCTGTTGAGTGAGCGATGGAAAAGCTATTGACAGTCGAAGAGTTAAGTGATAAGCTTAAGGTTGGTAAATCAACGGTTTATCGCTGGGTCCACTACGATTATATACCTCACGTGAAGCTTGGTAGCTCTGTGAGGTTCAGTGAAAAGGCTGTTGACAGATGGCTCAGGGCAAGAGAAAGCCAGGGGAGAAGTCGCCTTATGATTGAGGTAATTCCGCGGGATTAATACGGGAGCATTTCAGAGGAAAACAGAGAGAATTCTGAGCAAAACTGATAAAATCTGGGAATGGTTTAAGTTATTGCTTGACAATGCCTTATACTGTAAGTTATTATTATAATGGAGGTTAAGAAAATGGCTTGACGGGGGTTCGAATCCCCCCGCCTCCATATTATTTTTAATCGAAAAACAAATTCGTTAACGCCTGGAGCTTGGCAAAAAATGAAGAAACAAATCTTCTGGTGCTTTTGTATTGCGCTTTTACTCTTCAGTAGAGCTTTTGCCAAAAATTACCGAAGCAAACATTTTGCAATCTACAGCGATTTAGACCCGTGTTATGTGCAGCTTGTGCAGGCAAATGTCGAGGCGTATTACAAGAATCTTCATGAACAATATTTTCCGTTAGGGTGGAGAGAACCTTTAATAATTTACTATTCCAAGAGCCAGTCCGACACACAGCGACTTCTTAAAAGGAACGGCCTCAAGGCTGAGGTCGAATACGGTTTCTACGATCCCAACGTGCCAGCAGTGTACACCCACCAGTTTATGGATGATGGGGAGTCTAACTGCCGGGGTACGCTCTTTCATGAAATTGCACATCGCTTCATCCATCTGAATTATCACGACTGTCCTGCGTGGTTTGACGAAGGTTTCGCCTGTTTTCTGGGCGCGCATACACAGATAGTCAGGGGCAAATTAATAGCAGGGAGACCGAATCCATGGCGGGAGAAAATATTGAGAAGTAAGATTGAAGGGGACCGCAGGCCCAATATAAAGCGTCTTTTCTCATCTTCGAGAGAACGATTCCAAGAGTGGGATTTGGGCTGTCATTTTGCAAGGGAGCTTTTTTGCTGGCTCCATGAAACGGACCGGCTTAAACAGTATTTGGAAAACGTGCGGGAGAAAGGATATGAGCTTTCGGTCCTCGAAGAGACGGTGTCCGACTCTTATGGGAGAATAAATATAGGGCTTTTAAAGTATATCAGAAAGAACTGCTATGCCGGGGCGTATTTGGAAGACGGCAGGGAAACTGATGACCGGGAACAAAAGATGCAGGCGTGTCTAAAAGCCCTTGAATTAAAGCCTGATTATCAGACAGCCAGATTAGAATTAGCCGATTGTTTCTATCGAAGCGGGGATTACGAAAACTGCCGCCAAAAACTTAAAGAAATTCTCGAAGGTCCGGAATGCTTTGAGTTTCAGCAGGCAGCCAGCCTGATGGCTAACACATATTATGACCAGAAGGATTATTCCAGTGCGCTCGAGTATTATAAAAAGGCCTGGAAATACTCAGATTATTACGAATATAAACATCGACTGGCCTACCAGATTGGAAACTGCTTTTATTATCTGAAGGACCCGGACAATACCATATGTTGGTACAAAAAGTTTTTGAATTGTAACTGGGAACAGGAAAGTATGAAGGCCAGCGTCGATTATGCGCGAGAATACATCAAACGCACAGAAACTCCGGTTAGTGTTCGCTATGGTGAGTATGAAAGAAATACTCAAGGTCACAGCAGATGAAGCTGACAATAATCAGCAGACTCGAGTGGTCAGTGAAGCTTGCGCAACTGTAACAACTTCCGGCCTTTTTAATTGCTGCTCTTATATTACCTCCAGCCGGCGAAGAGTGGCCTTTGCCCAGCGGCAGCTGCGTATATATGAGAAGACAAGTAATAACACTGCAACCAGCCAGTAGCCGCTGAATCGCAAATAGTAAAAAGTTTTATAGAGGATTCCGCTGTCTTTGAGGGCCGCAAAAGAGTTTAATAGCTCGCCTGGGCTGTACATTGCTCCAAAAACCTCGCCGGCAAAAAACCTCCGCCATGGTATCTGCCAGGGAAAAAGCAAAATAAGGAAAACCAGCGAAAGGAAGAACGCTCGGCAAATATGGTTTATGCCTCCGAGTCTGCCCAGGAGAGAAACTTTTAAGCTGAATAGTATTGTCAGGCAGTAAAGTATAGCTGCAAGTGAGAGCACAAAATTGATAAAACTGGTTAGCCATGCGAGATATTTGAATTTTACACGGAATTGAAACTTAGCGAGTTTTGGCTGCGACTGCTCCGACACCGCTTCGGTTGGCTTATTTGGAGCCGCTACTTGTTCTGCGGCTTTTTTAATGTTTTCTTCCGCAATCTGCTCCGGTTCACCGACCGCTGCAGCGGCCTTGTCCGGGACTGTCTCTTTTGTTGCGATTAAGCCGGTGCTTACCAGCCAGAAGGAAACCTGTAATAAAAGCAGGCAAAGTACTACAATTATAAACGAAAAGTTTTTCCAACACCTGAATACCTCGATGGCTTCGAGGCAATCGGTAGTGTCAATCAGGTTTTTTTGCTGGTCCTGCTCAAAATCCATTTTTTTATCTCCTACTTTTTGTTTTTTGTATTGTATATAATGCTGATTACTATTATGTTTTTCGGCAGAGATAAATGCAAGGGATTAATTTTTAGTGAGCTTCGGGTTGAAACGCTCAAAAATGGAAAGTTGTAATTCAAAAGCAACAAGCGGTGTACTAAGTCAGTCGGAGATAATCTCGGTGGAACAATTCATAAGTTATAAACAAACGAAAGATTTAGAAGGTTGAATACGGTAGCTAAAATATTTACATTACTGCTTTTTATATTTTGTATTCAGCACTGCTGCGCAGAAGAAAAGGAATGTGCAATGAACAGTCCCGATGGGAGAATATCTGTATACTTCTGTGTCTCCGGTGATAAGAACGCTTATTACCGGGTTGAATTCTCCGGTACAACCGTTCTGGCCGAGTCTAAATTAGGATTAATCAGAGGAGATGATGATTTTTCCGAAAACCTATCATTAGAATCCATGTCAGGAATTGAGACTGTCAAAGCCAATTATGAAATGTTGCACGGTAAAAAACGCCTTTGTTCTTACACTGCGCACAAAAGGACATTTCACCTTAAAAACGCCAACGGCAAGAAAATTGACATTATCTTTCAGGTCTCAAATGACGGCGTCGCTTTTAGATACCATTTCCCAGAAAAATCAGACGATATGAAAAAAATTATAAAGGAAATCACCTCCTTTAATTTTATCCCCGGCACAAAGGTGTGGATTCAGCCGATAGCGGAGGCAAAATCCGGCTGGAACCAGACCCAACCATCGTACGAGGAACATTACAAACAAGATATCCTGGTAGACAAACTGCCTCACAGCAATGCCGGCTGGATTTTCCCAACGCTCTTTAACTTTGACAAATACTGGATGCTCATTAGCGAAACCGCACCCGACAGAAATTACTGTGGCTGCAGGTTAAAAAAAGAGTCGCAGGGTAATGAGTTCTTCATTGGATTTCCTCAGGCGGCGGAAGTTTTCGCCGATGGCCCGGCAAATCCCGAATCAAAACTGCCCTGGTCCACACCCTGGCGGATTATTGCCGTTGGAGACAGTTTGAAAACAATTGCAGAATCGACGCTGGGGACTGATTTAGCAGAGCCTTCGAAGCTGAAGGACGTTTCTTTCGTAAAACCGGGCAGGGCTTCGTGGAGCTGGGTTATGCTAAAGGATAATTCGGTGGTCTATGACGTGCAAAAACGGTTTATTGATTTCGCGGCTGATATGAGGTGGGAATACTGCCTGATTGATGTGGACTGGGACACAAAAATCGGTTACGACAAGATGAACGAGCTTGCCAAGTATGCGGGGAAAAAGAAGGTCGGGCTTATTTTGTGGTACAACTCAGCGGGCAATTGGAATACCGTTACCTACCACCCTAAAGATAAGCTGCTGACCCACGAAGTCCGTGTTGAAGAGTTCAGCAAACTGAAAGAAATGGGCATAAAGGGAATAAAGGTCGATTTCTTCGGCGGGGATGGGCAATCTGTGATGGCATATTATCAGGATATTTTTGAAGATGCAGCTAAATTCGGCTTAACGGTAAACTGTCACGGAGCGACCCTGCCCAGAGGCTGGCATTACACATATCCGAACGTGTTAACCTTCGAGTCGGTAAAGGGCTTCGAGTATGTAACTTTCGACCAGCATAATGCCGACCTCGAACCGAATCATTGCTGTATTCTGCCGTTTACACGAAATGTTTTTGACCCGATGGATTTTACGCCGGTTTGTTTCACCGAAGTGCCGAACATAAAACGTGTGACAACGAACGGTTTTGAATTGGCACTGGCGGTGATATTTACCTCCGGGATACAGCATTATGCCCAAACGCCGGAAGGTATGGCCGCCGTTCCGGATTATGTCAAGGGCTTTATGAAAGAAGTTCCTTCACGCTGGGACGATACCCGCTTTATAGATGGTTACCCCGGCAAGTTTGTTGTTCTCGCCCGGAAATTCAACGATGATTGGTATATCGCCGGCATAAACGGTGAAGATATAGAAAAAACTATAAACATCGACCTCGACTTTCTTAAAACTGCCAAAACGGCAACACTGATAACCGACGGCGAAGATAATCGCTCATTCGATATGAAAAATATCAAGATTACCTCAACGAAACCCTTAGAAATCAAACTTAAAAACTACGGTGGTTTCGTTATGGAACTTGGGAATTAGTTTTCTGCAGAAGCGCTTGTGGGAAGCGCAAGGAACTTATTCTCGGCTAAAATAATTAACAGCAAAATCGAGCACGGAATCGGTTTCACCGATGAAATCTGTTGGAATCGGCTCAATGAAGATGTCGGGCTGAATACCGTTTCCATCGTACAGTTTGCCATTTGGCTGGAAAGAGGCCATTGAAGACAGGCGAATACTAATGTGTGAGTTATGCAGTCTGTACTTCTGATACCGTCCGCTGCCGCCGCTGCTTGGCGTACCTATTAGAGTTACGTTTTTCCAGCCCTTGAAAGCGCCGAGAAAAATATCGGAAGCGCTGAAATTCGTAGTATTCATCAGGATGGTGATAGTAGTACGTTCCATTTTCCCGATTAGCTTTCAGGACAAAATAGTGCCATTTGCTGAATTCGTTACTCGGTAGCCGCCATTTGGGATTAAATTGCTGTGACGCTTGTTCGATTGATGTTCTCTCGTCGGCTGTCCAACGAGGTGAACTGGCAGGGTATAGCCAGCGGGCATCGAGAATGTCTTTTCTGTGTCCAAGTCGATAGGCAGCTATGTTGATAACCTTTGGTGGGCCACTGTCGGCCATGAAAAATGGGAATAGAGTGCGCAACGGCACCCTGCTGCCGCCACCAATACCTCTTATATCAATAATCAAGCCCCTTGTGTTGCGAAATTCCTTCATATAGGCCACCAGCTCATCAAGGAACTCCTGTTCGTTTGACATCCAAAGAGGAATCCGGAGGTATCCTATATTATAATCCAAAATCCTGCTTTGGGTTCGAGGCCAAGGGCCGTACTCCAGAAACTCTTCCGCTACTGCGACTGACAGTGTTTTACTGCTTTGACTGTCCATAGTCTCCAGCTCAATCTCCACCATGTTGGAAATCTCTAATCCCAGCTCCTTGCGAAGATATTGAATGTAACGGAGGTTTCGGATACACCGATGATGTACGAATTGAGGTGAACCCTTCGCTGCTGTTTGGCCGGCGGCATCGAGCCACACTTTAATATCAATCCCGTCGATACTACGCAGAAAGGGATGCTGGGCATCTACAAAATCCGAATGGTCCGCTTTGAAGGCCGGTACTCGACCACCAACTTCAGCTACCAGAAAAGGCAGAAATCCATTGCACATTTGCTTGAGACTTGGGTCGCTCACGCCGCTATGGCCGTCACCAAAGAGGGCCATAAACTTCATAAGTTGCAGGGCCAGAGTTCCGCGGCTAATGCCGTTGCCAACTGAACTGCGAATTCTGTCTAGGGCAGCTCTGTAGTCGATACCTTTCAGCTTAAGATACGAATAGCGGTTATCAAGCAGCCATTCCAGCTCGTCCAAATCCTGCTCCGCTTCCTTTTTGCTCAACCGGTTGTTACCGGGGAAACTGAAATTAATCCTGCGTGTTAGGTATTCAAATTCTTTGGAAACGGCGTCGGAGTGCTTGCGATAGACTCTCTTGGGCTTTAAAGTATGCCAGTACCCTAAACCGGCCGCTATCAATAATATTATGAAGCCGAATAGATAAAAACGCCGAAAACGTCCGGCGGACTCTGTCTTTTCCTTCAGCTTTTTTACCATAGCATTATTTTTTGCTTTCTATTTCGAGAAAGAATTTTTACGCTGCTTTAATTATTTTTGTTATGTCCTGTTTTGTGTAGGCCAATGAGACAGACATAGCGCCGAAAGTTTCCGGAGCTGGATAAATACCCGCCTTGATATTTCTGCGAATAGCTGTTGCGATTTCTCCTTTGTATTTCCGCAAGAATAATTCCGTGGGATTAATATCATTATTCGTATTGCACCATAGGTATATTTTATTTCAAATATCTTTATTGTAAATCCTGGGTTTGGTTAAAATGCTATTTTTCTTGCAAAGCTCAGGCGGTTGAATATACTTATAGAGTTTCAGAAAAGGGCCCTATTCTGCAATCAGTTGCATAATGGAAACCTACTCGATATGAACCAGCAGTTTTGATATGAGTTCGGAGCGTAGTTATGAATTTAATCAAGTGGTTTCGTAAAAATAACAGAAAAATGATGGCTATTGTAGTCATCTTCATACTTGTCGGCTTTGTAGGACAGGCATTCTTCTCCCAGCTTAGCCGCAGAAGGGCGGAACGGCGCAGAACCATAGCTTACTTCGCAGATAACAGGAAAATAACAAATTACGATTTGGCTTTGGCCCGGCAGGAGCTCGAAACGTTAAAGCTCTTGAAGGCGGATAATATGCTGAGAAACATAAGCTTGCCTATATTCCGCATACCGGATTTGCATGCAGCAATAATGGCTGAATTGCTGTTTTCGGACAGGACAATTTCGCCGGCATTGTCTACCTATATTAAACAGATTACAGGAGCAAACCGGTACAGAATTAGTGAGAAACAAATTAATGATATTTACAGGCGCTCTATGCCGAGTGAAATATACTGGTTGCTGCTGAGCAACGAGGCGGAGTCCGCCGGCGTGACGACGCCGAATGAGGTTTCCCGTGGGCAGCTTGCAAAGACAATACCGCAATTTTTTAATGGTGCGACATACTCAAATGTGGTAGGGTCGATAGCAAGCCAGTACGGTGTTTCGGAGGAGCAGATATTAACGGCGTTTGGCAGGTTAATGACGATATTGGTATACGCCAGAATGATTTGCGGTAGTGAAGATACCACTAACTCGCAGATGATGTCTCAGATAAGCCGGCGGCAGGAGACAATCGATGTTGAATTTGTAAGATTTGATTCGGCCGTATTTGCCGAAACTCAGAGTGAGCCGGGTGAAGAAGAATTGATTGAGCAGTTCGACAAGTACAGAAAATTTTCTGCCGGTGACATAAATGAACAAAATCCTTACGGCTTTGGGTATAAATTCGATGATATGGTTCAACTGGAGTATATAGCCGTTAAACTTGATGATGTTTCCACGACAATAACGGCGCCTACTCAGGAAGAAGCGGAAGATTTTTACCAGAACCACAGAGAAGAATTTACTGAGTCACTTTCGGACCCTAACGACCCAAATTTGCCGCCGACCGTGCGGTTCAGAAGTTATAGTGAGGTCGCAGGTATCATTTTAAAAAGCTTACGACGGGAAAAAATAAATTCACAGGCGGAAAAGATTCTCCAGGAGGCTAGGACGCTTACCGAGGCTGCTCTGCAGGAGATAGATATGGAGCTTGCGAAAATCAGCGACGAGCAGTTTAGACAAATGGCCGGGGATTACAAGACCGCCGCTGAAGAGTTAAGCGAAAAATATAAAATCAAAGTGTATACGGGACAAACAAGTCTGCTAAGTGCCTCCGATATGCTCGGGGATGATTACCTTGGAATAACGCTTCTGAAAGGTTCTGGATATAATCCCATAGGATTGACGCGAGTTGTTTTTGCGCTCGATGAGCTCGCAGCAAGTGAACTTGGCCCCTTTGATGTTCCAAAACCCAGACTGTATGAAAATATCGGGCCGGCAACAGATGTGCTCAAACGAATAATGGTGATTGTGCGGGCGGTAAAAGTAGTAAAGGCCCATGAACCGGTAAGCATAGACCAAACCGTTGATAAAAGTTCGCTTAAGCTTGACGAGGACACCGATGAAAATTTTTATTCAGTAAGAGAGGCAGTTGTGGAAGACTTAAAGAAACTTGCGGCAATGGACACCACCAAAAACAGAGCCGAAGAATTCATCGAACTGGCTGAGAAAGATGGCTGGAGCAGCGCTGTTGATAAGTTCAATAATCTTTATAGGCAGTCGGACACGCAAAGTGAAGAAGACCCGAATATCTTTGAACTGCAAAGCTGGACTGGTCTCCAGAGAAGATCGGCTCTGGATTTGGAAATGGTAGCTTTGCAAAGTGAGGGTAATCCGGCAAGACAATTGTTAGTCGGTAGAGCCGAAACAGAAAACAAGCTCATAAATCGGTTTTATTCACTTATACCACAGAATAGTGTCACCATCGACACTCTGCCTCTGGTTATAGAATTCAAGCCGGATATGTCCTACTATTGTTTGAAGAGTCTTTCGGTAAAGTGTCTTGATAGGCAGCAATACGATAAAATCAAAGCGGCACAGGATTATCAGGAGGACCTAATTCAGTCTCAGTCTCTGGCTGTGGTGCTGTTTAATCCCGAAAACATATTGAAACGTATGAAATTTAGACTGGTCGAAGAAGACAAAGAGCAGGCAGATATAAATACCCCGGCGGAACCCCAGGGAGGTTTGTAATGGCACGGCTTTCCAAGCAAAATCATACTCAGTTGTTACTGATTGTTGCACTGCTCGGATGGCTGCTGCCTGGTGCAGGTTATTTTATGCTTGAAGAAAAAAGACGGGCAGTAATTATTTTAGTAACTCTCACATTGACTTTTTGTATCGGATTGTATATCGGCTCGATTGGTGTAATCGACCTTGTTGGTCCTGCCCCGTCCTATGTTAAAGCAGCGCAGGTTATGAATTCACCGATAGTTTTCCTTTTGTCCCATCATACCGCCGGCGGACGCTATCCTGTCTACGGCTGGCCGGGTGAAATCGGACAGATATATACAATGGTTTCGGGACTGCTTAACCTTTTATGTATTGTTAACAGCATTTCACTGGCTCATATCGGCAGAATAGTGCCTGCGGGAGAATAAGATGTACGTAATAGGTCTCGTGATTGCAACCTTTACAGCGCCGGAGCAGATATGCGTAAACCCGAAGTCAATTCTCTGGATATTACCTTTAACAGCGGCAATTGCAATAGTTTACAAAGCAACGAAGTTACCGACTATTACAACAAAGGTTTTTATAAGAGAGGTAACCGTTTTATTCGGCTCAATAATTGGTTTCATAATCATAACTGCATTGGTTTTATACGCTTTGGTATGGTTGATTTCCATTTGATTGCCGGGTTTGTTTGACTTTCTGCAGTTTAGATGTCACTGTCGGGCAAAGTGTCTTTAAGAACACCAAGTTCCACAAGTGCGTTGAAAGCGGCTTTTTGCTCAGCTTCTTTTTTGTTTGTTCCCCATGCGCTTGGAAAGTGACGCTCAGAAATAACTACTTCCGACTCAAAACATTTGTCGTGGTCCGGTCCTTTTTCGTCAAGCAGTACATAAACAGGCGTTGTATTAAGCTGCTGTTGGGCGTGTTGTTGTAGCAATGATTTGAAATTGCCGTGGGATTGTTCCGCATCGGATTGCTCTATTTCTGCAGCGAAAGCTCTTAAAATGAAGCTGCGCGCAGAGTCGAATCCGCCGTCAATATAAATTGCAGCGATAAGGGCCTCTAACAAGCTGGCTGCAAGCGAGTTTGTCAATGCTCGGTTGGAAGACATACCTTTGCCAATTTTCAAAAATTCCTGTAGCCCGAGCTGTTTCGTAACCCGTGCGCACGTCCTGCGCGATACAAGCATACTCTTTATTTTAGTCAGGTCGCCTTCCATATAATTGGGGAACTGCTCGAAAAGTGCACGGCAGATAACCGCAGCTAAAATAGCATCACCCAGAAACTCAAGACGTTCGTTGCTGAAAAGACGGTCATTAACTGAAGAGGAGTGGGAAAATGCTTTCGATATAAGATTTCGATTTGAAAATCTATAACCTGTTATCTGCTCGATTTTCTGCAGAACTTCTTCATCCATCTGTTGTACTGTTTCGCTTTTGTAAAAACCTTGCGAGCAGATTACGAACGCCGCCGACGCAGGTGGGTTTCGTAGTCAGCTCAACAATGATTAAATCTCGGCACATTATACAAAAAGATAAGCCGCATGTCAAGCTCCTTAGTCAGCGGTTAGCTGACAATCTGAAGGCTTGCCAAGGCTACGAACTTGTCATCGGCAAGTTCGAAAATCCCGTCAAGACCGGTTACCGTGAAAATACCTTTCGTAGCAGGGGCAACATGGCAGAAAATAAGACGGTGTCCGCAGTCGACCATCAGCTTGCGCAGCTTCAAAAGCTTTGAAAGACTTGAAGAGGTTACTATGTCGACGTCGGAAAAATCAATGACAACATCGCAGTCACCTCTATCACGCGCCATTTCGGTAACGGTTTTGAGCTCCTCCCCCATATTAGGTTCTTGAGGAAGGTCCACGAGAATAACATTCTCCGACCAGTTCTGTATTCCCATTTTAGCACTCCTTTTTTAACTCTATACAGCTTTCACAACTTTCAACAATTGTATCGGCATAAGGCCGCTGCGGGTTGAACAGAATTCACGCTTATTATTTAGAGCCGACCTATAAAACCTCCATTTTCGTGCCCGCAAACCTGCAATTGTCACCTATCTGCAAAATTTGGCAAAAATCTTTATTAACTGCCGGTTTTTTGCAGCATAATATTCTTGAGGATTATGCGCGTTGGTTAAGTTGTCCGACCGCGTTCTAATCCTGCTGTATTAATACTTCTTCTTGACGACTTCACTCGGGCCCCTCAGGGAGAAAGGTCTGCTTCTGACATCCCTGCGGTCGCCGGGTTCGGATTTTATACTGCCTTGCAGGACTCTTACTGCCATACCGCTTCTTGCGCTGACAATGTAAAGAGCGTCATCGGCCGTTCTTACCAGCGCTGTGCCCTCACTTGTAGTCGAAGGTATGGCAATTCCGAAATCAGCTTCGTCTGAACTTCCGGCCCCTATTACTGTGGTGACTACAATTCCAATCGCAATCCCTATCACAAGTGTTTTAACATCAAGTTTTAGCTCCATTGCATTTCCCTTTCAAATTAGTTAATAAACCCGTTCTTCCAAAGCGACATCTTCGCTGATTTCTGTAATTTCTGCAAGACTTTTGTATCTCATCGGTTTGCGCTTGTGACCTATTGGCAGTGAACGTCGGACACC
>CAZDQP010000017.1:0-29236 GCA_964507485.1 uncultured Pirellulales bacterium
AAGGCATCTTCTGAAAACCAGCTTTCGTGTCTAAATTCGAAAACATTGATGAGCTTTTTAGGCAGAAGTTTCAAAAAAGCTTTTAGGTGATTCAGATCTTTATGCATATTTGGGGGCAGTTGATAAAGAATAGGGCCGAGGTGTTCCTTCAGCAATAGAGCACTTTTTAAAAACCTTTCAAGTGATTCTTTCACATCTTTCAGCCTTTTAATATGAGTTATATACCGATTGGCCTTTACGGTATAGAGAAAGTTTATTGGCGCCTGTTTTTGCCAGTTATTGAAAGTTTCCGGTTTCGGTTGTCGATAGAAGGTATTATTGATTTCCACGGTGTTAAAATGCCTGGTGTAGTATTCAAGCCATTTACTCTTAGGTAAATCAGAGGGATAGAACAACCCTGCCCAGTCGCTATAATACCAACCTGAAGTTCCGATTCGGATATCACATTTGGCTTTACTCATAAGGAGTATTTTAACACTTTGAATAATCATGGAAACTTTTATAATTTATTATAACAGGCGTATAAGTGAATGAAAGAACTATGGAATTTGGTCCGCAACAGATTGGAAAATGGTTAATTTTGATGGGGGCTACCATTGTGCTTGTTGGGGTATTGGTAATGATGTTGGGCCGAGTAGGCCTGTTTAAGTTGCCGGGCGATTTAGAATTCAGCGGCAAAAACTGGCGGATTTATTTTCCAATAGCAAGCTGTGTAATAATATCGATTGTTCTGACACTTATCCTGTGGCTAATAAGTTATTTCCGCAGGTGAGGAATCGTCATCAGCAAATACGGAGAGGATAGTTCATTTTTTAATGGAAATTAAGAATAGCGTAATCAAGTCATTTCTTAAAAGCTTTACTTTTAGTTTTCTGCTATTTTTATTTTGGGGGGTATTTCTCTTCATTCGGCATTCTTATAGAATTCGGCTTCCTTGTCGGATAGTTTCCCCTGTTGAATCATTGTTTGAATGCGCTGCAAATCGACATCTCTCGGCCGGCCGGTACCGGCTGTTGAGACAGCAGGCAGGCTGGTGCCAACAGGAGTAATCTGTATTAACCTCTTTACCGAGACCGTCGATATAAAAATTCCCAGTACAACAGCGGCTACCACAAGGTAACGGGACGCATAAGCCCTAAAACCAGAGACGTAAGACGCAGGGCTCAGGTCTTTAACGCTATATCGGCACCTGTCACAATATAAACAGTCCTTTTGGTCTTTTGGGGTAAGACCAAACTCACATTTACCAAATCTCTTTGTTGGTAAAAATCGTTTTAGCACTATTACATTGTTGAGCAGAGACAGGAAAGCTCCTACAGGACACAAATATCGGCACCAGAAGCGGGTATAGAAAATCGAACCAACCATTGCCGCTCCTACAATCAAGCCGATACTAACAGTATAAAGTGCGAGGCTGTTTGAAAAAACTGCTATGAGCGGGTCTGCTGTTAGCGTTGTTCGATTTCTGGAAATGAAGAATACAATTATCAAAACAAACAGGACAGTATATTTGACAAATCTTGCTTTTTGCATTGATTCGACTGATATGGTGGGTTTAAATCTGCGAGGAACAATATAACCGAGCAGTTCCTGCGCAGCACCGAATGGGCAGATGTAGCCGCAATAAATATTGCCGAAGATTATTACCAAGAGAGGTATTCCTGCGACTAACAGGAAAGAACCAGATAAACCTATGGTTGGGTTGTGAAAAGATAGTATGGTTGCTATCTGATCGCTGGAGTACTGGGCGTTCAGAATAATGCCACCAATGACAAGATTAAAGCAGAGTATTGCCAGTCTGCTTTTAAGTCCGCCATGGTAGATTACGATAAAGCTGAGGACGAGAGCACTCATTAGATATATACCTGTGGTATCTGGCAGATAGCCAATTCGATGGGCTTTCTCCTTCAAGATTCCAGAGAACTGTGCCTGTCCGAGGATCTCATTGGCAAATCTATTACCTGACTTCTCCAGCGCGGTGAGAACAGCTGTGGAACTTATGGTCGCACCGGTTACTATGTTAATACCAGAGAAAGGTTCCGGCTGAAAAAGCTTATGGCTGCTAAGAAGTCTGCGCCATTGATTGATAAGCTCGAGATACGCAGGGGTTTCATTGGACGATATAATATGGAAATTAATTAACTCACCGGTGGTATTTACGTAAATGGCCAGATTTATCTTGCCTCCAAAACCATTGACCTCCGGCGCCAAGTCTTCGGAACTGAAAATGTAGCCATTTAGTTTATTGTTGGCATCGTAAACTTTAAAATAATTGATTTTTCGAACGTTATTCTCATTACCTACTGAAATTTCTTCGAGTCTTGCTTGGCCGGCCAGCGTCTGGGCGGCATATTGCGGCAGTGACGGTCTCAACTCCTCGCCAGCATTAACCAGTAAATTCGAGCATAGAATAACTGAAAGACCAATCCAAGAGAGGATGTAGCCAATCCGGCGCAACTTAAATGGGGTTGTGATTAAAAATGGGATTTTTCCCGGCTTGTATAATTTAAGTACCACAGGGGAAATATTTGCAAGGACAAGCAGAATAAATATGAATAGTGTTAGCTTTGTCCCGAGGACAGGAACAAGTATAAGACTTGTCAGTAGTCCTCCTGCTGAAGCACCAATATGGTCGGCGGTTTCCAATTTGCTACCAGCTTGTCCTGTTTCAAAAGCAGAATCAGCCAGTTGCTTAGCGGCCAGCGGAAAATAACTGCCGGTGCAAAAGCCGCAGAGAAAAAATACAGTCGTAAAATTCAAATGTGTCCATTTTTCACCCGGCCAGAAAGCAATTACGGTCAAGATTAGTGAATGAACAGCTATAATTGCAAATAGTAGAATTTGAGGTTGAATTTTTCTTTTATCTGTAAGCAAATGTTTGATTAGAACAGCACCGACGGTCAAGCCAGCCATAAACACGGAGGAAATAACTCCAATGTAGAGATACAGCGAACCGAAGTGAGTTTGATACAAATACATCAGGACGATCATTACCCCTATTCCCACCCAGCCAGCTGAGAAAACCAAAAAAGAGTTATCGAAGCTGGATAGATGGCCTTGTTGGCCTGTTTTTAGAATATAAACAGCGCGCAATGCTATAAAAACTATAATGGGAATAACAAACGCTAACGGGCCAGCCAGCGCCAAATATTTAACCAACTTTGTGCCCGGTGCTCCTGATTGTTTAGCTGCAAGCAATAAGCTGTAGAGATGCGTCAATGGTCTGGAATCACGATTAATCATTAATCTCTCAGGTAAATCTGCACCCGAATAGCTCTCCATAGCGGCGTTGGCACGGTCTGGTAAGTAAACAGAGAGCAAGGCCTCCGGCGGGAAAATATCAGTCCCGCCTTTTATGGCAGCAAATCGCTGGCGTAAACTATCCGGTTCATCGGTAAGCTTTGCAGTGTCAGAGGCAATAAACCATGTATCCTCGCCGGGTGTCAAAACAAGCTGTGAGAAAACCTTTCCAAGCGTGAGTTTCGTCGAGGCTCCCAGATTGATTAACTCGGTACCCATAATGTTTTCCCCGGCTGTTATACGGATCTGCAGTATGCCGTTAGGCCGGAGTGCTTCTTTAATCTGTCGATAGAATTCAAGTGTGTAATAGCGATTGAGAATCGAACTGGTCGCATCGGGCAGATTAAGGATTACCAAGTCGTAATAGTGCTTTTCCTTAGCCAGCAGCGAGCGAATGTCACCTGTAAGACGATGAAGTCGATTATCGGTGACTTTAAACTCCGTGGGTATAAATTTGTCAACTTCCTGCACATATTCGTTGTCACTATTTGCCCAGGTTACCTTTTCGATTTGTTTCAAGTGCAAAAACTCATAACACAGCCCTAATCCCGAGCCGATGACCAAGACTCTTTTAGCATCGGGATTTTGACACAGGCCGATAGCAGCTATTCTACCTGTATTGCTTTTATCAGGCAATGCTTCACAAACACTACCTTCGCGAACAGCGACCCACTGGTCTCGATAGACTCCGTATAAATATTCTGCCTGAGCTGTTCGGAAGGAACCCTTGAGAGCATTTTCAGGGAGCAGTTTTTTCCACTTTATGATTCGCAGTTGTTGTGATAGCTTTTTGTCAGCACCAACAATCAGACAAACGCAAATCAATATCGGGATGAAAGCCCACCCCCATTTCTTCGACCGGACAATGCGCACACACAGGAAAGAAAAAGAAACAATAAAAGCAAGTATGAAGAATATTCTTGTTGAACTTACACCTGTTCCTAAAAGCAAAGTTGTCCCCAGTCCACCGAGAAAACTTCCCGATGCTTCAAAAACGTATACACGTGAAACAGCAAGTTTATCCTCATCCTGGGTCCATCGACAGACAACTGGAAACAGCATGCCCGTGATGATACTTATGGGGGCGTTTACTAATATTGATAACAATACGATGGTTTTTATAGGCAGCAGTGTATACGTTGTAGTACCTGCAAGCTCACGCGCCTGAGTAATTAAAAGAAGCTCCGCAATAAAAGCCGGGATGTAACATAAAAACAGGAATTCTATATTGTTAATCAGTTTTTCAGCAACGGTTTTGGCTTTGTATGCCAGGAATGCCCCCAAACCAACCCACAAGAACCACGAACTAAAAAAGACGCCAACGCTTATGTCATTGCTCTCGAAGGTGGTGATAAACTCACGAAAAAGAAGTGCCTGTGCAGCGATAGTGAACAGTCCGTAACTGAATATCAAAAAGTTGCGGGCAAATCTCATTTTTCGCTCTCACCAAAGACGTCGGCCTGGAAGACGAGGAATTTCGCATCTTCTTTCCATGCATAGCCGGGTAATCCTGCTTTTAGAGACAATTGCGTGAGCATTTGATTTATGTCCCAGCCCTGTTCGGGTGCGACTTGCGGCAGGAACACAGCCGAGCGACCATTTTTACTTAATACGACACCATCTATGCCGATTCTGATTTCATTCGCGGAGGCAACAGGTTCGGGAGGTGTTAGTGCCGATATCTCAATTTTGATATCGCTGCATTCGGCTTCTGTCACAGGAGTAAAACGCCAGTCCCTAACGCCGGCATTAATAGCGTTGGAGATAACCGACTTGTATAAAGGCTGTCGCGGAAAGATCTCGCCTATACAACCTCTAAGATGAGAGTTTTTCTTGAGTGTAACAAATGCAGCCCGCTGACATTTCATAGCGTCATTGACCGTGATATTAAGATCGGATGCCTGTGGAATTTGTCGTTTCTGAAGGAAGTAAACTAGTGATTTACGGGCCAAATCCAGAAGCTGTTTTTTATCTTCCTCGCTTAATTTGCAGCCATTTGCTTGCTGTTTAGTAGTAGCTACCGGAGGTCCCCAGCTGCCGGAAAAAGCTATAGAAAGGTAACTCACCGAGTTGGTATAATCACCCATCAGTTCACCGGAAGTTGTATATTTAATTAATTCGGGTTCAGCAGTTTTTTCCAACATTGAAAGCAATATTGCTATTGGGACAGACCCACATATCGTTGCACCTGTTTTGCTGCGATATTCTAAAAATCCTTTATAATCCAAGGCCTTAATATGCTCATATGCCCCCATATCAAGTTGCTTTATCTGCTCAGGTATATTTTCTCTGAAGGGAACGTAGCCGTAGTTCGGACCATAATGGGTAAAATCAGAACTTGCAATAAGGAGCGTGTCGTCATCAGCTAAACTTTTCAAAATGGTACCGGCTTTAGAGATAGTTTCCAATGAGCAATCTCCTGTCACAATCGGCACCAATTTAAAATCCTTCTGTGCATACTGCAGCAACGGCACTTCTATCTGGGTACTGTGTTCATGTTCGTTTGCCTGCGGTATGTTCTGAAATATTGGATGTTCCAAAAGCTTATTTATAAATTCTGTATCTAAAGGTACTTGTCCGAGCGGTGTTTCGTAATGCGTTGCTGTCGGCACACTTAGAACCTGTTCCATATAAACACGGTGACTGGGACCAATGATGACAATCCGTTTGTATTTTTTGTTGGTGGTTTTAAGTCCGTAAGCTGCCGTCTGGCCGGAGAATTGGTAGCCCGCGTGCGGAAGGATAAGGGCAATAACGTTGTTTATCGGTTCGACCTCGGCCTTTTCAAAAAAGCCATTTATTTGCTTATTGAGTGCTCCAGCGTCAGCAAGATACCAACTACCTGCGAGCGATGAACGAATAACAGATTTGACAAGTTTTGCAGACACTTCTTTTGTGGATTTTGTTTTTTCTTTAGCTGGAGAGGGCTTTTTTTTGCAGGTGGTTACAAGAAGTGTGCAAAAGACGAACCCAAACAGAACCGCTAATTGCAAAGGAATTTTTTTACCGTTGGGTTTATTCGAATGTTTTTTCATATTAACCGCTCCATTTGCTTTGTTTATGAATGTTCCGCAAAAGCTTTAAGCGGCCGGGGTATCTTTTTAGCTTGATAGCCCGAACGAACTTACGCGGCGAAGCTTTTTTTGCTATCCAGCAAACGCCTACAAAAATCGCGGCTGCTCCTTTTAGTAATTCCTGAATGAATTTTCTGCGTGTCATTTCCAGACCCCATATATCTCTTTTTCGCAATCCGGACATCGGCCTTCTTTTATGTGGTTCTGAATAATAGTATAACCAATGCGTTCGATAAGCAGCTTTCGGCAGCTAGGACAATATGTGTTCTGGCCGCGTTTACTTTGGATGTTTCCTATATAAACGTAATCCATTCCTTCCTCCATAGCGATGTCATAAGCTGTGTCCAGTGTCTTTTCTGAGGTCGGCGGCAGATGTCGCATTTTATACCTTGGGAAAAATCGCGAAAAATGAATTGGCGTTTCACGGCCGAGATTCGTTTTAATCCAACGAACCAATTGACGAATTTCTTCCGGTTTATCATTCAGCGTCGGAATAACAAGGTTTGTAACTTCAACCAGTATACCACTGGCCTTGGCTAAAACCAAAGCTTCCTGAACCGGCCGCAATGTTGCGGAGCATACTTTTTTATAAAATTCTTCTGTAATACCTTTTAAGTCTATGTTCGCTGCGTCGACAACTTCTAACAGTTTTTTCCACGGTTCTTCATTGATATAACCTGCTGTAACAAGGACGCTTCGTATATTGGACTGCCTAGCCAGCTTTGCAGAATCATAGGTATATTCGTAATAGATAATCGGGTCGGTATAAGTATAGGCAATTGAGGGGAAGTTTCGCTCTTTTGCCATCTCAACCAGTCTTGCTGGCTGAAAAATATATGCAGGTGTATCTTCAGGATTTGCCTGTGATATTTCCCAGTTTTGGCAGTTCCTGCAATGCAGGTTACAGCCGGCGGTGGCAATAGAAAGGATGCTGCTGCCTGGAAGAAAGTGAAACAGCGGTTTTTTCTCAACAGGGTCGATGTGAATCGAGCAGGGGAATCCGTAGACAACGGTTCGAAGAATGCCGTCGATATTAATTCTGACCCGGCACTCGCCACTTTGGCCGGATTCAATCAAACATCTCTTCGGACACAGCTCACACTGAACTTTCAACCTAGGCCTCACTTCTTAATATCTATAGCAGGTTTGCTTATAATTATAACAGATTCTTATACTCCTGCTACGGCTTAGAAGTTCTCATCGATATTTAAGAGCTTGTATCTTGCTTATCTAATATAGCGGAGAGGGCGGGATTCGATTTGCCCTTTCTCTTTAGCATATTTAATAAGCTCAGTTTACAACTTAATTCCAACGAAAGCAAAGATTTAAAATTCTCTAGTTGATTTACTATTCTTGCACGATTTTTTACTATCTTGCGATGTGTTTTGAGGGCAATTTGAGGGCAATATCTCAAACAGGGCTAAGTGGCAAGGATAGAGTTTTTATACTTGGCCAAATAACAAGCAGATAGATGTTGGAACTCACAATATTACGGCCGATTGATAACCAGAGGTCGTTAGTTTGATCCGTTGAGATCGTCTCCTGATTAAAAGAGCTATGTGTCTCACTTTATCTGACCGTGTATACACTTACCTTTCGATAGACATCCTCAGGAGCGCGTCTAACACCATCAACAGTAAGAAGTTCGCGATCGATTGAGATACCAAAAAGCTGCTCATTAGTTTCAAGATATGGAAGAATAAGTTGCCAATCCTCCTCAGTAAGTTCGGTGAATTGACCACCATTGAGTTGCTCAGAAACAAGCCTTTTGTAAGGATCCCTGACATAAATAGCGCCACCTGAAGCAAGCGAAAAGAGATTCGCACCGGGATATGGTGAAGCTTGCGGTATTACTCGTCCTTTGTTGTCAAACTCTATTCCATTGAGGATGACAAAACCACCGCCTTTTAGAGGATTGCCGGCCATAAAAGATTCAGCTAAAAAGTCCAGACATGTACCGTTGATTACAACACGCGGCTTTCCTACGGCATTGATGAGAGGCCGTCCCGCAGCATTTCCGAGGACATAAACTTCGCCGCCTTTTGCACCGTACATAAAGGCCTGTCCGACGTCACCATAGACTACAAGTTGTCCTGCTTTCATGATCTGACCAAGCTGGTCCTGAGCATTGTTATGGACGTATATTTGCACTCCATCTATGCCGGAAGCGACGTAATCACCGGGAGAGCCGAAAACATCAATCCTGACATCGGAAGTGCCGGGACCGAAACCGCATCCAGTAAAGCGCTGGCCTTTTAAGCTGTATACTATAAATCGCTTCCAGCCGAGATGGTAAGCTTTAACCATTAGTTTGGCGTCGCATTCTTCTCCTTCAGGTGGGAATTTCAGGGCGCAAATAACAAGCGTGTTCTCATTTCCTTTCGGTGCTCTTATTTTATGACGTGTGTCCCAATCAATGTGGCGAAAGGTGGATGGGCTGTTTCCGGTTATAACAGGTACAGATTTAAGGACCGAATCAATGGAATGGCGAACAATCTGGATAACTACAGAACGCTTCTTTTTTCCACAGTTGTATCGGCAATTATTAAGAAGCGAGAGTATTTCTAATGCCCAGTCGAAATGAGAAGGATTTTGGGAGGCAACTTCTTCAACTTTAGATGTAAACCATCGCAATGAGTCAAAACCCCACTCGGTTATCAGTCTCGACACCTCTGAGAAAAGCCCCTTTGCATTGTTGTCTTTCGCGGAATTTTCAATCTTTTGTGAAATTTCTGCAAATACTTTATCTATATGAGTTTTTGTATTGATATCTACTTTCGAGTCTCCGGAAAAGCATGTGATAGCTTTCCCGAACTTATCGGCACATGAGAGTTTGGTGTTTTCGTTACTGCCTGCGTTTTCAATAGTGAATGAAAATGCTCCACCATCAGTGTGACTGCCGCCTCTCGCATTCCAGTATTTATCAGCAATGGGACGAAAACGAGGTTCTTCCTGGCTGAGGGAGTGAAGAGTAGCATCGATGGCCTGTTTTTCTGAGCCTATAAGGCCTATTGTAACGTCGCCTTCCTGAAGAGCAAAAACCTGAGGCCTTAACATGGCTGTATCGGTAATGCCCAGCAACTGGAGTTTGTCATCGTCAGGACTGCTTCTGGCGATAATAAAGAACCATGGTCCATCGGGCGAAGCATGCATGTGCATGGCCTGGATAGAACGGTAAACTTTTTTCTTTGCTTCAGGGAGATTGTCAAAATCAATTTCCGTAGTTGGCGCCAGAGCCTCAATCACATACTCAATCGGGTATTGCCATACTCGATGCCAGAGGTCGAAGAGTAAAACCGAAACCTCGGTATCAGTCAGAAACAAAGGAATGACATTATGCTGCCGGAGGTATTGCGAAATACTGTAGTAGTTCGCAAAGTCTCCGTTGTGTACAAGGGCTTCATTCGTTCCGATAAAAGGATGCGCGCCGGCCGGGTGCCAAACCCTCCCCTTGGTCGGATAACGCTGGTGAGCAATCCACACGTTAGATTTTAGGTCTTCCAGTCCGTAATATCGAACAACCTGTTCAGCATAACCTACAATCTTGAAAATCATAAGGTTTCGTGCATGACTCAAAACGAAGGCACGTTTTTCGCCCAACGATGCATAGAATTTTCTGTTGAACAGGAAACTGTTCTGGTAGATGAATTCATCTTCGACTGCTCTCGATGCTTCATTGGCAAGGTCGTTCTCCTCAGCAAAGCGAGTGAGTTTGTCATCCTTGGCACGAACAAAAAACCTTGTGATTTCAGGAGGGCGTACTTCAAGGCCTATGTCGCGATGGTCATCGATATGAGACAATTTTTCCATATAATCTACACGAAGGTTTTCAGTGGTAAACCTCTCCACTTCAACTGCCGCATCAGGGTCGAGTAGAGCTATTTGGAGGATGTAATTTTCCCGTAATGTTTTATCATCGACGCCCAACTGGCTTGGTACAAGACCCGCAGCTGCTATGCCGCCTCCTTTTCCATTCCCGCGGTTCCGCATCTGGATGGACGGCTCAAAAATATGACGCCCGCCCACGGGAATAGTGCAGGCAAAACCTACTACCCCACATCCGCCTTCCTGTACCACGTCTTTACGATATAGTTCCTTGGGATCTAGGCCGGTTATTATTTTCTTTCTCGAAGAAGAGATATTTTTTGCAAATTTATTCATTTCGTTATATACCTCAAGTTTGGCTGTTTAACCGCCCTTGATATCAGGCCTGTTATCATAATCGAGGTGTTCTAGTAAATCCGAACGGCCTGCTAACTGCTTTATGCTTTTGAAGCCGAATCGCCAGCAAATATATTGAAGCTGTTTTGACCATGAATGGAATATGTTTTTGAGCCTCTGGGTAGCCCAGTCTTCATCGAACATTATTGACAGTTCCGGGTCGGTTGTTGCTATACCTCTTGGGCATCCTCTGCCGCTTTCACAGGCACCACATCGGATACATTCCAGTGCTACAATTTCAACGGTTCCTAGGACAACACCATCTGCTCCGAGAGCTATCGCTTTAGCAACATCCCATGCACTGCGCAGCCCACCGGAGGCTATCAGAGTTATCTCCTGACGTACACCTTCTGCCTTTAAAAAGTTGTGAACCTTGCCGACAGCGTATTCTATTGGCATTGCGATATTCTTTTTGGCTATGTCCGGCGAAGCACCGGTGCCACCGTAACTGCCATCGAGATGTACTATGTGAGCACCGGCATAATAGCTACCTACGGCAACCATATCAATGTCGCTTGCACCAGAGACTTTGACGGATACAAGGGTTTTAGGATTAATTTCCTTTATCCAGTCTACGTGTTTTTTATGGTCCTCGACAGAATAGACCGAATGGAAGGGAAAAGGTGAAAATAACGAGCTTCCTTGGACAGCCTCGCGCATTTTTGCAACAACAGCAGTATTTTTATCACCAAGAAGATGACCACCAAGTCCGGGTTTTGCGCCTTGTGCATATTTAAATTCGACTATTCTGACCCTCTGGATAGTCTCTTCCTTGACTCCAAAGAGACCTGTTGCGACCTGTGTTATTACATTGTCGTCGTATTCCTTTAGCTCTTCTGGGTAACCACCCTCACCGGAACATGTAAATGAGTTAAACGCCTTATAGGCCTTTGCTCTTGAGAGCATTGTCGAAAGACTGATAGAACCATAGCTCATTCCCCCGCCATAAAATGGGATACCGATAGCAACTTCCGGACGGCCGTCTTTTCGTTTATTCAGCGTTATACTAAGGTCAACGTCTTCAGGCCTGAATGAGGTGTCGGAAACCTTATCCGGGAAAACCAGATTTATTCTGTCAAAGCCTCCTCCAGAGGCACCTTTTTTGTACTCCAGATTTCTATCGGAAGGCATTCCAGTAGAGGCTTGTTCCCAGGTGCTAACCAGGAGATCTGCCGTCCAGCGGGGGTCGCCAAATGCCTTCCACATTGGGTCAGGACCAATTCGAATAGCGTTTACTGGACAACCGTTTACACAAAATGCACCTGCCGTGCGACATACTTCAGAGCCTCTGCAAAGATGAGATTTGGGAGCAAGCATTTTCTTTCCGGATTTTACATGAACGCCGTATTTGCAGACTTCGGCACATTTGCCGCAGGATATACAATCAGTAGTTCTTACGACCCTATAGATGGCAAGTGAATTCTTAAATCTTGAAGGACAAGGCGAAGCGATATTTTTATCAATGGGGGGATAATTTGCCTGTATTTTTGCTTCTTCAGTGGGAGACATCCCTTTTTCATTAGCTGCATCCTCGAGGGACTCTTCGATAGAGAGAATTCTTTTACCAAAGAATGGTCCAAAGTTATCACGTTCGAGATCTTCAAAGAACATGACCCTTCCCAGTTCGCCGCGTAGACGACGAACTTCTCGCAGGCCCATTGCACCCATGACTTCAATCAGTTGTGAATGAAATGCACCGATGAGGTTAATTATGCGTTGTGCTCCCCACTCAGTTGAGGCAGTATCAATCTCTATGGGACAGATTTTTCTGTCAGTACAATCCCTGCAAAGGCGGCAGCCCAAGGCGACTAAAATCGTTCTGTTGAGCGCAATACCATCTGCTCCACAGGTGATTGCCTTGGCTACATGTTCAGCAAGAGCCAGGCCGCCGCTGAGCAGAACAGTTATCTGGTCCCTTAGAGATTTTTCAAGCAGAGCAAAATGGACTTCTTTTAAAAGTTTGATTATAAAATCATCGTTTCTCTTTCCAAAACCTTTGCCTTTGCAGGTTGCCTGTAGGTGTATTATTCCAGGTCCTTCGGCTGCTAGAAAAGTTGCACGTTCAACAGCATTTTCATCAAGCGGCAGGCGTACAGAAAAAACAATACCCGGAATTTCGGAATTTATTTTTTTGATTATATTTATAACTTCTTTAGACCACCCCAGTTCTACAATAGCTGCACCAAGCAGACCTTTGACGTTATCACAAGTCGGATCGAAACGCACGATAAGGTGTTCCTTGTGTTTATCTAATACACTATTGGCATCCTTCAAAGAGGAAACGCAGAAGGTTTTAACTTTTACCGCCGCCGTAGCTATTGCTTTTTTGATTGAATCAGTGATGAACTTGTTATCAGGAAGGTCTAAGATTATCGGGATGGGTATCTCGGTAAAAACAGGAATATCTGTGATGAGGTCGCCATACTCATCAAATTCCAGCTTATCAGGGCGTCTGCCAAGTTCTATGGAGGTTGATATGTATTCCCGACCGTGAATACCATCACGTGTAGGTCTTACAATTTCGGACATATCTGTCCACATAGAATCGAAACCGTTATTGGCGAACAGGCCGCGGTAACCGGAACCTGAGACTGGAATACTGCCTGTCTCGGCCTGATTCCAGATGCTGGCAATAATATCAGGTCGCCAATACTCGTTACCGAGTTTTTCGTATTCGGGATTAGGCATGCGAAACAGAATATTCTTTTTACATTCCTGGACACACCGCATACAGTTTATGCAGTCCACATCAGCCGTATCAACTACCTGTGGCGTGTCGAATTTACGCTTGTTGTAAACATCATAAACACAAGCATAGCGTTTAACGCATTGCATACAGCCTAAACAACCGTCATTCTCTATGGCACTGAACCTGGGCACAGGAAAAAACCTTGGTTCTGCTGTTTTAACTTCAACGTGATATTTTACTGGCATATTAGCTTCTCGCACATACATATAACCAAGGCTAAAAAGCCGTGATGAGCTAATAGATTCGCGGACGCGGAAGCAGACCCGCGGCCTTTATGACATCGGGTAAAATCTCCTCTGCTTCTATTGCTTGGAGGTGGACACCTCTTATGCCGCTTAAGTTCTTTAATGCTTCGATAAGCTCAAGAGTTATCTCAATACCCTCTGTCTTCGGGTCGTTCGCATCTTTCATTCTCTTGATTATTTCTTCAGGAACTTCTACACCTGGAACATTAGCATTCATATACTTTAGCATACCTGCAGAACGGGGTACGATGATGCCTGGCAGGATTGCCGCTCTTTCGGTAAGGCCCATGTCTTCGGCGCGTCTTACAGCCTCTGCGAAGCGTTTGATATCATATACAGCCTGGGTTTGGATAAAATCGGCACCAGCGTCTATCTTCTTCGCAAGCCTTATTGTTCGGAATTTTTCAGGAGGACCGAAAGGTGTCCACGCCGCGCCAATCAAGAACGGTGCGGCAGGTGAAATGGAGTCACCGCCCTCCTGTACAGCTTCATCGCGGAGCCCTCTGACGACTGAAATCAACTGGATGGAATCTATATCGTAAACGTTCTTTGCGCCCGGATGTCCCTTGAGCTTGCCACCCGCCCCTGCCGACTGATGGTCACCGGAAAGACAAAGAACGTTCCTTATCCCTAAAGCCCATGCACCGAGAAGGTCTGATTGAATAGCTATGCGGTTCCTGTCACGACATACAATCTGCATGACTGGTTCCAAGCCATTCTGAAGAAGTATCTTCGAAGCGGCTATGCTCGACATTCTGACAACGGCCGTCTGGTTATCAGTCACGTTGTAGGCATCAGCAACTCTGCGAAGTATCAGTGCTTTTTTCTTAACGTCGCTAGGATCCGGCCCTCTTGGGGGTCCGACCTCGGCGGTAACAACAAAATGACCAGCTGCTAATCTGCGTTCCAAATTACTTCCTACAAGTATTTTCATTGTCTAAGGTCCTCCCTGACAACTCTTTTTGGCCCGCCGTGGTGTGAATTTGACCAATCTTTTGCCTTTTTCATTTTATAGAGTGATTCGAGTTGTCCGCGTTTATCTGCACGTTCAACGATAAGGTTCCAGATACAATCCACGTCCTCGTTGACTTCACATTTCCCGTCCTTCCGCGTTCCGCCGCAGGGGCCGTTTAAAAGACTCTTAGCACACCTTGCGATGGGACAATATCCAAAGGTCTCACCGAGCACACAGTCGCCGCAGGCGGCGCATCTTGCAGCCCACGAACCAGGTTCTTCACGTATAGTAAGCGAAGACGTGTTTACGCCGGGATAAACAGCGATAGTATCAAAACGTTCAGCAAGAGCCTGTATGCCAATGCCGCAGGCGATGCTCATTATAGCGTCAACGCCCGCTGCTTTTTCAGCAAGCTCCTCAACGAATTCCCACTCGCATTGCTTTTCGAGTGTCGCTGTTATTATCTCGACGGGATGGCCGTTTTTTTTCAATGCCATGCGAAGCAGAGGCGCCAGCGTCTCTACCTCTTTTTCACCACCAGCGGCACATTCCGCGACGCAGGTCGCACACCCTACCAAGAGCACCTTCTTGTGGGTTTTAAGCTTGTCTACAAGCTCATCAATAGGTTTCCATTCTGCAAAAATCACTGCGATTCTCCTTTCATCAGGCCTTCACTATGTGAACGAACTGCATTTGCACGTGCCCTTGCAATTTCTAAAAGTATTTCCTTTGATTGGGATAGTTTTCGGCTGATTCCGACCCGCGCCGGTGTATGACCAATCTTTATGAGCAGGCCTCGGACGTATTCAATTCGCTTCTCAGCGCGGAGGCTTCCTATTAAAAATTTACAACTCTTTTCAGGACAAGCGACTATCTCTACTGCGTCTACACCAGATTCAAGAATTTTCAGTATGTACGGTACTTCGATTTTGCTACTGCAAGGCATCATTAGTGCACGGACGGACAACCCCTGAGTCTGATATGACCAGGTGGAGGATATTGTTTCATCAACAACACTGTGTTGGCAATACAACACTACTACTTCAATATCCTTAGTAGATTCTGGGGACTTCTTGCACATATACTTCTCTTACAATGCAAACATACCTGTGATAATAGCCCATTAACCTACATATCAATCAGTCTATAAGTACGCGGCTGCTGGTGTAAATTATTGCAATATTGTAAAACATCTCATTAAAGTATGCAACATATTTGTTAATATAAACGAAATATAAGTCAGGTGCATTTTTTTATAAAACTTTTCCCTGTGATTCCCACAATGCTTTATATGTCCTTATATTAGAAGTAGTTATGAAGTACTGTTCAGATTGTACTAGTTTTATTTACAAAATTCCTTTGCATTGCTTCTGAATAATATTACAATTATGTCATATTTTAAGAAAATTAAGACCATTTAAGAATGAATCCCAAAAACGTACTATGGCAAAATAACAAAGTTCACACCACTCGGTATGCACGTCAACTTCGAAGCCTTAATCAAGTTAGCCAAATACTTGCTTCCGGAGTACATCTCCAGCAGGCCTTTAGCAAAGTCCTAGATTTGCTGGATAAGGAACTTGGCCTCAATAGAGGTACGATATCGCTTCTTGCACCGGACAATAATGAGATAAAGATTGAGTCTGCTCATGGTCTTTCAAAAGAAAAAAGCAAACGCATAACATATCGACTGGGAGAGGGGATAACGGGTAAAGTTGTCCAAACCGGTAAAACAATTATTGTTCCTAAGATCTCACAAGAGCCATTGTTTTTAAATCGTTTCGAAAGATGGAATGTTACAAAACAAGAGTTAAGCTTCATTTGTGCCCCAATCATTATCGGAAATGAAGTAATAGGAACGCTTTCAGTTGATAAAACCTTTCGCGAAGAAGTTTTGCTTGAGGAAGACGCTCAGCTTTTAAATATTGTTTCAAGCATGATAGCAATTGTTTTTAAGGCCCATCGCGAAGCAGCAATAGAACGTCAATTGCTTGAAAACGAAACTCAACGACTTAATCGTCAGTTGGAGGATAAGAAGCGCCGTGAAAATATACTCGGAAATGGTTCTTTAAAGGAAAGAACAGATCAGTTTGAGCGTGACATAATTATTGAATCACTCGAACGTCTCAATGGGAACATATCCGCTGTAGCAAGAGATTTGAAAACAACAACAAGAATAATAAGATACAAAATTAAAGAGTTAAAAATAGAATATAAGCAATATCGCAGAAAAAGAGGTTAATTTATGGCTACACGGCCCAGCACGGGGCTAAAAAGCCTTGACAATATACTTTGTGATTTGAAAAAAGGTGACAATGTCGTTTGGCAGGTCGACAGCGTGGAGGACTATAGCCGTTTTGTTAAGCCTTATATTGACAAAGCTTTGGAAGACAGACGAAACATTGTTTACTTTAGATTTGCCCAACATGAACCCCTTATAAAAGAAAGACCCGGTATTAAGGTATGCCAGCTCGATGCAAAAAGTGGTTTCGAAACTTTTTCCACACAAGTCCATGCAATAATCTCAAAGGAAGGAACAGAGGCCTATTATGTATTCGATTGTCTCTCTGATTTATTAAATGCATGGGCAACTGATTTGATGATAGGAAATTTCTTTAGCGTCACTTGCCCTTACTTGTTCGAACTGGATACTATAGCTTACTTTGCTATATTGAGAAATCATCATTCCAATCATACTGTCGCTCGCATACGTGAAACTACTCAATTACTGTTAGACGTATACAGTTTTGAAGAAAATGTATATGTCCACCCATTAAAAGTCTGGAGACGCTATTCCCAAACAATGTTTTTGCCACATCTGCAGCAAGGCGAGGATTTCACACCTGTAATAAGTAGCTTTGATGCGAGTAAGCTGTTAAGTCACATTTCTCAGAAAAGCCCGAACGGTTCGGCAAGATATCTGGACCACTGGGACCGGGTCTTTATGAAAGCTAACGGCTTAACGGAAGCACCACCGGAATCAAAAGAAGCCGGAGAACTTGTTCGGGATCTTTGCAGAATAATGGTTGGCCGAGAAAAAAGAATTTCACGGCTTGCCCAGAAGACTTTTTTCCTCGAAGATTTGATAAATATCAAAAGCAGACTTATCGGCAGCGGTTTCATCGGCGGCAAAGCAGCTGGAATGCTGCTTGCTCAGAAAATTCTGTCAAATGACAAATCATTCGACTGGGAACAATATCTGGAGCCTCATGATTCCTTCTATATAGGTTCGGATGTTTTTTACAGCTATATAGTTGAAAATGGCTGGTGGAAACTACTTATGAGGCAGAAAACCAAAGAAGGTTATTTCGATATAGCTCCGGAAATGAAAGAGAATATCCTGCAAGGGGAATTCTCTGATCAAATTCGTGAGCGCTTTCAAGAAATAATAGAATACTTCGGCCAATCTCCGATTATTGTCCGCTCAAGCAGTTTGCTGGAAGACTCATTTGGAAATGCATTTGCAGGAAAATATGAAAGCCTGTTTCTTGTAAATCAGGGCGATCCTGAACAGCGCTATCGTGAGTTTGAAGAAGCTGTAAGAAGAGTTTATGCAAGCACTATGGACCAGAACGCCCTTGAATATCGTCTCCAAAGAGGTCTTGACCAGCGGGACGAGCAAATGGCTTTACTGGTACAACGAGTATCAGGCTCCTATCAGAATCAATATTTTTTCCCAGATGCAGCAGGTGTAGGGATTTCACATAACACCTTCGTCTGGAATCAGGAACTTAATCCTAAAGCCGGTATGCTAAGGCTTGTCTTCGGCTTGGGAACTCGAGCAGTAGAGCGGGTTGAGGACGACTACCCGCAGACAATAGCCTTAGATAAACCACTTTTGCGTCCGTACGCCGACAGGGAAGATGCGAGCAGGTTCTCGCAGCACAACGTCGACCTTCTTGATATTAATGAGAATTGCTTAATAACTGTGAGTCTCACGGATCTTTTAAATGATGGTCTTAATATGAAATTGGATTTAGTCGCCAGCCAGGATCTTCACACTGAGAAAAAGATGAAGGAAATGGGCATGAAGGGTCGAAGAGCTTGGACTTTAACATTTGAGAAACTCCTTTCTAAAACTAATTTCCCACAGGTAATGCAAAGAATGCTTAAAATCTTAGATAGTCATTACCAATATCCTGTGGATATAGAATTCACCGTCAACCTGAGAAATGACGGTTTGTTTAAAATTAATTTAGTTCAATGCAGACCTTTGCAAACAAAAGGTTTAAAGGCCAGCGTGCAACTTCCCGAAAGCATTAATCCTGAAAAAGTTCTTTTTGCCTCGGAAGGTTATACCATGGGGGGGAGTATCTCACAGCCAATAACAAGAATCATTTACGTTGACCCGCAAGCATATGTAGACCTGCCAATTTCAAAAAAATACAGTATAGCAAGACTTGTAGGTAAGCTAAACAGGCAGGTAGCTCACAGAAAAACGACTCCGACTCTTGTGTTAGGACCAGGCAGATGGGGTACGACAACCCCAAGCTTGGGTGTTCCAATCAACTTTTCTGAAATCAATAAAATAGCAGTACTTGTGGAGTTAGCCTATGAAGGGGGAAATTTGATGCCGGAACTTTCTTATGGCACTCACTTTTTTCACGATTTAGTAGAAAGTGATATTTTTTATGTAGCCCTTTTCCCGCAAAAAGAAAATGTCGTATTCAACAAAGACAGACTTTTGGAGAGGCCTAATCTCCTAACTAACTTTCTCCCGGAAGAACAGAGGTGGAAGAATATCGTTAGAGTATACGAATTCGAATCTAACGAACTCCAGGTTATGTGCGACATAGTATCCCAAAAAACTATTTGTTTCTTTAACATCTGAAGATATCCAGGTTAACAAGAGAGATATTCTCATGGGCGAAATAAAAGGATTTTTAAAATATAAACGTCAGGAAATTACACATCGACCAATCGAGCAAAGGATACATGATTTTGCCGAATATGACTTGCCACTTACTTCTGACCAGATTCATCAGCAGACAGCGAGGTGTATCGGCTGTGGAATACCGTTCTGTCATGGTACTGGATGCCCACTCAAAAACAGCATTCCTGACATGAATGAGTTAGTGTATAAAGGCAAGTGGCAACAGGTTTGCGAATTGCTTCATTCTACTAACAATTTTCCTGAAATTACTGGAAGGGTATGTCCGGCTCCTTGTGAGACAGCATGTACACTATCAATTAACGATGAACCTGTGTTAATTAGACATATAGAGTTTCAGATTGTTGAAAGAGGTTTTGAAGAAGGCTGGGTCAAACCGTTGCCTCCTAAAGATAAAACCGGCAAAAAAGTAGCAGTGGTAGGTTCTGGTCCGGCAGGTTTAGCAGTTGCTCAACAATTAGTTCGAGCTGGACATGACGTGATGGTCTTTGAAAAAGATGAGAAAATTGGAGGTCTGATGCGGTATGGTATTCCAGATTTTAAACTAGCTAAAAGTATCATTGAACGCAGATTGGAACAGCTAACGGCTGAAGGTGTTAAATTTCTAACTGGCATTAATGTTGGAGAGGATATTACCATTCGATATCTTAAAAAGATATTCGATTGTATATGCCTGACGATGGGTGCAGGGCAGCCTCGAGATATTAATATCTCTGGTCGAGGGTATGAGAATATCCTGTTCGCAATGGATTATCTGAAGGCGCAAAACAAAGTATGTTCAGGCGAGCCCCTATGTAACTCTATAACAGTCACAGCCAAAAATAAAGTCGTAGTAGTAATAGGCGGCGGTGATACCGGCAGTGACTGTGTTGGCACGGCCCAAAGACAAGGTGCTAAAGAGATTTATCAACTTGAGATTCTGCCCCAGCCGCCCGACACCCGGCCGCCTGATACCCCTTGGCCGATGTGGCCTCGAGTTATGAGAACGTCTTCTTCGCAGGAAGAAGGCTGCCAACGGAAGTGGTCTGTTATGACCAAGGAATTCTCGGGCGTAGAAACAAGAGTCAGCGGCCTGAAGTGTTGTAAGGTCGAATGGGTCAAAGAGAACAGCGACTGGACGCTGAAAGAGCTACCCCGTACCGAGTTTAATCTCGATACTGATATGGTGCTGCTGGCAACGGGATTTGTTCATGTAGTACATAAGGGGCTTGTGGAAGACCTCTGCCTAAAGCTCGATAATTCCGGTAATATCGTGGTACGGGGTTATCAAACAACCGAACCTGGGGTCTTTGCCACCGGCGATGCTATCCGTGGAGCGTCACTGGTCGTTCAAGCTATTAACAGTGGTCGTGAAGCTGCAGAAGCTATCGATAGCTGGCTAAAGGATCAAAGTTAGACAAAGCCAATTATGTGAATAGTATCGGCATAACTAATCACTTCAGTCGGTAATATCATGAGTAAAACTGTGAAAACACGAAAGCTGAGAACAAAATATATGATTAAGCTACCGATGCCTCGGTTTCCCCAGAATCATTTATACGCGATTATCATCCGGAGGATCTGATGCTTTAAAGGTTTTTGGACGATACCACAATGAATTATGCTGAAACTTCCAAGATAGCTATGAAACTTGGGAATCCTGAGTTAGCTATCACTTAATCTGACACCGATGTGCATTTTTTCGCTGTTTCTGCAATCTGGGAACTTGACAGGATAAACATAAACGTGTTAGTACCAAATAACTTACGGGCAGGTACCTCAGCTGGTAGAGCAATGGACTGAAAACCCCCAATTCTGGTTGTAAATGCTTTTCTCATAATGGATTACATTCGATTTCTGGGCTAAAAATGAAGTTTACAAATAGTTGGCAAGTACATAACAAATGATTCATTGGTGGTGATTGATACTTTTTTGACACTATTACTTTCACATGGAACATCGAACAGCATAGAGAATTATACTTAAAACTACACACTTCTGCCTGACCTGTCTAATCGTTTTATACATAGGATGATGTATCTGTGTGCAGAAGCTTCTAGGTCGTGCGGATTTACAAATGGCAACAAGGTATGTGAAAATGTTTCTGTGTAAGCTGATAGAGTTATTGAAAATAACCGAAAATATGTAAATAGGAGTGAAAGTTGGAATTTTTCGATTTTATTAACAATTTCGCTATTACTTGCTTGATGAAACGACAATATTCAACATCACTGTGCTAAAAACTGTGAGCAGTTACCAATAATGTGTAATCAGTAATGAACTAAAATAGTCCCTGAACCTTCCCAGTGTTGACATCAACATCAATTCGGCGGAACGCCGGATTCGATGCAGTGCCCGGCATAAGCTTAATCGCTCCAGCTACGGGCACAATAAAGCCAGCCCCTTTATAGACCATAATGTCGCTGATAGGAAGCTCCCAGTTTCTCGGCCGGCCCTTTATGTCCGGGTCGTGTGACAAGCTCAGATGCGTTTTGACCATGCAGGTACCCAACTCACCGGCCTGCGGATCCGCTTCGAAGGCCTTTGCCTTTTCCAGAGCACCATCGGTATAAGTCACAGCTTTAGCGCCATATACTTCTTTAGCAATTAGTTCGATTCGTTTTCTCAGCGGTGTATTCAACTCATAGAGAAACTTAAAATGATTCGTTTCATTACAGGCGGCAATGACGGCCTCAGCTAATTCGACTGCCCCTTCGCCACCCTTTAGCCAGTGCTCCGAGACCGCAGCTAAGGCGCCGTTTTGCTCGGCGACTTTGCGGACGAGTTCAATTTCGGCTTTGGTGTCGGTGTAGAAGCTGTTTATGCAAACAACGGGACGGACGCCGCTTTTCTTGACGGTCTCGATATGAGCGATCAGGTTATCGCAGCCTTTTTCGAGCAGTTCGAGATTTTCCTTAGTATATTCTTCCGCCAGCGGTATGCCCGGTTTTACGGCGGGGCCTCCACCGTGCATCTTCAGGGCGCGAATAGTTGCCACGATAACGACGGCGTTCGGAGTCAGGCCGGACATCCGGCATTTTAAGTTCCAAAATTTTTCGAAGCCGATGTCCACTCCAAAGCCGCTTTCGGTAACGTGGTAGTCGCCCAGTTTCGTTCCGACCTCGTCGGCAATGATGGAACTTTGACCGATGGCGATATTTGCAAAGGGTCCGGCGTGCACGAATACAGGCTGGCCTTCGATTGTTTGCAGCAGGTTTGGATTAATGGCTTCGACCATCCAGGCGGTCATAGCGCCGTCGACCTCGAGGTCAGCGGTGGTTACTTCGTTGCCTTTTTTATCGTAGGCGATGACTATTTTTGACATGCGCTTACGCAGGTCTTTCAGGTCTTTGGCAACTGCCAGAATAGCCATTACTTCACTTGAGACGGTTATGGCGAACCCAGACTCCATTTCGTAACCGTCCATTTTGCCGCCTTTGCCGATTGTGATATTTCGCAAAGCCTGGGCGCAGAAGTCCATAACCCACTTCATCTGGACACGGTTAGGGTCAATATCGAGCCTTTTTAGGTTTCTTTGTGCCAGCTTTTCATCGTCGTAGTTCCTCTCGTGCTGCATCCGGGACGTCAAAGCAACCATTGCCAGATTATGCGCGTTTGTTATCGAGTCTATATCGCCCGTTAGGCGGATTGAAAATGGTGTGAGAGGAATACACTGGGCGAGTCCACCGCCGGCTGCTGAGCCTTTGATATTGAATGTCGGTCCGCCGCTCGGCTGGCGGATTGCGCCGACTACACGTTTGCCCAACTTGCCCAGACCTTCGATAAGGCCGATAGCGGTTGTGCTTTTGCCCTCTCCGAGCGGTGTCGGCGTAATAGCGGTAACGTCGATATACTTTGCCTGGGGCGCACCTTTCAGGCGGTCAAGCACCTTCATGTAATCGACTTTGCCAAGTGCGCGTCCCATAGGCAGTAATTCATCTTCTTTTAGTCCCATTTCATTTGCCAGCTGACGAACCGGTTTCATCTGCTGTTCGGCGGCTTCTGCAATCTGCCAGTCCTTCATTTTAGTTGCGTCGAGCTTCATACAGTTTTCCTTCCTTTCGTTTCTGTTATTTTTTTGAGCGTCTCTAACATTGATAATCCTTATCAAGGTTTATTGCTGGATTTGTAAACCTTCAGGAAGCTGTCCGAGTATATCTGTTTGTTCATCAACAGCTCAGCGGTGGCCAATACGTCTATCAGCTTTTCGTCGAGCACATCGGCAATTGCGGAATCCATGCCATGGGAGGCGGCCATAGCAAGAAATATGCGGTTTATCAGGCTTCTTTCCTTTGCTCCCTGAGAGATATTCGATAGGCCGCATGTGATATGCGGAGCTGGCTCTGCGAGAATTTTTATCTGGACCATTGCGGCGAATACATTTGCTGGTTGTGTCTGTGCGTTGGGGACTTTAATGGGGAGAATGACAGGATCGATGAATAGCCGCTGCGTGTCGAAGCCAAGCTCTGCGGCTTTCGAGATGATTTCGGCTGCAATTGCGACTCGCGTGTCGGTATCCTGCGGGACGCCGTTTTTGTCCATAGTCAGCGCGATAATGCTTGCCTTAGGTCCTGCGTTTTTTGCCATATCGATATATTTGTCGAGTATTTGCTCATCGTTTTTCCTGTTAAGCGGCGAAGAATTCAGGATGATTCCTTGTTCGGTATTTGCGACCTTCAATCCCGCAACGATGACGTCGGGTTTCTGTGAGTCGAGACACAACGGGGTAGAGCAAGTTTCTTGGATGGTTTCGACCAGCCACTGCATAGCTGCTTGCTGATCAGCGGCTGCAGTTCCGACGTTTACATCGAGGTAAGCGGCACCGGCGTCGGTTTGCTTTTGGGCCAAATCTTGAATGACTTTTTTATTCTTTTCTGCAATGGCCTGCTTGACATCGCTGAACATCCCGTTGATTCGTTCTGCAATCAGAATCATAATTAGCACCTTTCCTTCTGTTTATTTGTTTTTACTGTTATATATCTCGTCGATGAATTTTTTTACAGTGGCGACAGCCCGTGGGTGTCGCATTCGAATTATGTCTGCACCGGCCTGGAGCATGCAGATTGCGGTGGCTGCTTCCCACATTGGCCCTCTATCCTTGACATCTCCCCAACCTGGGACGTCTTCAAGTTTGGCTTCCTTTGCCCGCCAGGCCTCATAACCGACATCACAAATTATCGGCATAGCCATCATCTTATCGCCGCCGAGAGCAGCCAATCTCTGGCGTTCCTGAATGGAGTAGGAATATTCTACTCCGTAACCCAGAGCGCCTGTGGCCTGAAATGTTACTATTTTCTCGAGTGGAAATCCCATATCGGAGACGAGGATGTTAACCTGCTTTGCGATGTTAATATCCAAGGGGGCGGCGGTAATAAGATTGTGATTGTCGGCAAGAGCGATGGCAGTTATAGATTTGTAATTGTCCTCCTCGGCAACGCCTAACAGGCAGTTCTGGCCTTTTGCTGCTTCAGAAATTTTAGGCATAATTTGATTATCTTTTTCATTGTTGCCGCAGCCCCAGAGCACAAGTGGCACACCTACGGCGTTCAAAACCTCTTCGGTAACCTTAACGACGCTGGCGGCGTCTTTGTCGGCTTTGTCGGGGTGAGCTCCATCAAACTTGATACAGATTAGGTCTGCTCCGAATTCGGACGTACACTTTTTGGCCCAGTCGGTGGGGCTGTCAAGGACATCTTTATATGGTTCGGCAAGGACATTGGGCCAATCTTCGGGCCTGGTATCTATGACATCCATAGCGATGACGGGTTTTTCACCGGCATCATCTGGCGAGCCGCCATAAACGATATTACGTGCTCCGCCTACAGTTATTGTTGAGGTTCGTGTGCCGCCCTGTTCTTTTGTTGCGCCAAGTGTAACTCGCGAAACTTCACCAGTAAAATGTTCTACAACATCAGGAACCGTCATTTTAAATCCTCCAAAGTTTATGATGAGTTCAATACAGAAATGTTTTTGAGTATATTTTTAATTGCCAAAAGCGCAGGGCAGTTCTGTGGCAGGTCGAAGACCGTTTTTCCCTGTATCGAAGCGTTCAGCACGTCTTGGTCGTGAGGTATGCAGCCGAGGGTTTCGATGCCATCTAACTGCTTTGGGCTTTCAGCCCTATTCCATATAACACCAATTTTTTTTACAGAAATTGGCAATTTTTCAGCAAGCTCAAAGATTCTTTTTGCAGTAACAATTCCGAGCGGAGTAAGTTCGGCTACGATACAGAGGAAGTCAACGTTATTAGTGGTTCGCCGGGAGAGGTGCTCCATTCCGGCTTCATTATCTATAATAACAAGTCCATATTGCGAGCTTAGTTTGTCGAGAAATGTCCGGAGCAAATTGTTTGCTGCGCAGTAGCAGTCTGGCCCTTCCGGGCGACCCATAGTAAGCAAGTCAAATCTGTCAGCTTCGGTGATTGCCTGTTGGATTCCATATTCGAACAAGCGGACACGGTCTGTGCCATGGCTGTTGGGTGATTTCGAGCGGGCCTGTTCACGAATTTCTGCAATAGTACCTACCGGCTGGATTCCCATTGTCAGGCCGAGGCAAGAATTTGGGTCAGCGTCGACGGCAAGCACGGCACCATTGGTTTGCTCACACAGAAGCCTGATAATCATAGCGGCGAGAGTAGTTTTTCCTGAGCCGCCTTTTCCACTTATAGCAATGGTTTTTGCCAAGTTACTTTCCTTTTTTATGAAGTTTTCTCCGCTGGAAGTTTTACCGATGGAAACAGTGATAAATCCGTATGAGGCAGGAAACCTGCCTTAATAAATTCATCCATATATTCCGGATGGCTCATCAAGTCGAAGTAGGTCATACTGTTAGCGATTTTTTCAGCGGTGTTTAGGGCTTTTCTGCTGAGCAGAACCGTTTTTGCGCCTGCGATAGAGGTGTTTCCAACAAACTGAATTTTCTCCAACGGTATATCCGGCAACATACCGATAACGACGGCCTGCTGAATGTTGAGGAAGTTTCCAAATCCGCCCGCAAGATAAATTGCATCAAGGTCTTGCGGTTTGGTCTGAGTCGATTCCATAAGTACACGAATGGCTGCAAAGACTCCGGCCTTTGAGCGAATAAGGTTGTTAATATCGGGCTGTGTTATCACGATTTCTTGATGCTCGTTTGCAGATGGAACCAGCTGGAACTGTAGTCCTTCGTCACCTTCTGTTAGTCTTTCATCACCTTCCGGCTTAAATCGACCAGTACGGTCTATGATTCCATTTACGAATAACTCAGCGAGCGTGTCCAGGAGCCCTGAGCCGCAGATGCCGGTTGGATAAGTGTTGCCAATTGTTTTAAAATCGATGGAGCCATCGGATAATATTGCGAGTTTTTCAATTGCACCGGCTGCAGCCCTCATACCGTGTTTGACGCCGCTTCCTTCAAACGCAGGGCCAGCTGAACTCGAAGCGCAAACTAGCCAATCACGGTTACCAAGAACGACCTCCCCATTTGTCCCGATGTCAACAAAAAGTGATATGTTTTTTTTGGTATAGATTCTCGTAGTCAAGGCTCCAGCCACGATGTCACTTCCGACGTAAGCGGCGACTGACGGCAGGCAATATAATAAACCTCGCTTGTTTATCTGGATTCCGACCTCTGCAGCACGGATTGGTGGGACGAAGCCGACCGAGGCAACATACGGCTCTTTGCGTATCCTAGTTGGGTCGAGATTTAGCAGGAAATGAACCATCGCAGTATTGCCTGCACAGGCTATTGCGGTTATATCCTGTAAGTCTATTCTCTGTCTTTCTGCCAGCGTTACGATTAGATTGTTTACATCGTGTACAATTCGGTTCTGCATTTCGTCAAAGGCATTGTTTTCTTCGGCGTAGATTATTCTGCGGATGTAGTCTTCGCCGAAATTTATCTGGCTATTATATATAGCTTCGGTATCTACTGTCTTAGCGGCAGTCAAGTCGATCAGATGTGCCACGATGGTAGTAGTACCAAGGTCAACGGCAATGGCAAAATTTGTCTCACATCGTTTTCCTGCCTCGACCTCAATAACTTCGGTAGTTCCACCCCGCCGACCTATTGTCACCGCGACTTTATAATTTGCTTGAACAAGCAATTTTGAAAGGCTCTGCAGTATGCGGAAGCCGGTCTGCATTATAGGAGCGTTAATCTGCTGCCTTATCGCCACGTACAACCGTTCGTGGTCTGCGGTATGATCATCTACTGTAGGAGGTGACATTTGGAGGCAGAGTTTGCGTACGAGGGGATCAAATTTGAACATGCCAGCGACATCACCGGCGAGCTTGCTAAATCTATGGGCGTCTGTATCCATAAGTATTTGGGAAGTCTGCAGGGCATGCGACTTTGGAACGGTTACGGTTGTATCTGACAGAACTTGTGTCTGGCAGGCAAGAACGGTGTTTTCGCGGATTTCATCGGGGGTAAGCAAAGCTGTTGGTCTACATTTAAATTGGCCGTGGTCAATGGTTACTTTGCATTTTCCGCAGTAGCCGTCACCGCCGCAGATGCTGCTTAAATAGATACCGGCTTTACGAGCAGCCTCAAGCAGAATTGTTCCCTTTGCAACTTCTATTTTCAGTCCACTCGGCTCAAAGTGGACTAAACAAATTTTCTTTGCGCCTTGCTCCATCTATTTCCAGACTTCCTTGAGATATTTAGGAATCATAGAGCTTTCTCTGGGGCCAACCATGATTTCCCAGTTTGTAGATTCCTCAAGTTTGCCGCTCATTACAGCAACGTATCCTGGTATTATGAGCTTGCGGTGTTTAACAAGGTCCTGGACGTTATTTTTGGCCATAGCGTCGGCAACAGTTTTTTCGTTGAGCTTATCACCGGAATAAGCAGTCAGAACAGAAGTTCCTTCAGTGTCGACGACAAGAATGTAGCTTGGTACTCTGCTAGCTTCGACATCGGATTCGACGGTGTAATATGTGAGTGAGAAGTTTGTAGTGAACATCACGGGGGAATTTTCACCAGGTTCACCAATAGCATAAACTTTCGGTTCTACTTGGACGGGTTTCTGTGGATCAGCATATATGTTCATTACAGCCGTCAGCACAGGTAGAAATACATACGGTTCGACGGTATCGAGTGCGATGATGCCCGAATACTTGCAAACCAGACTAGCAGCGGTGGCTACGTGGTAGTCCGTGTCATCATCAGCAACAAAAGAAATAGTCGGATAGCCCAATGGCCTGAAGACCTTTTTGAGTGAAAGAGCGCGCATCCTTGAGAGGTTATATAATTTATCCTTCAAGGCTGGGGTTTGCAAATTAAGCACGATGTCTTCAACGCCCAGTGAGTTAATTTTTTCAGTAAGGTCGGAAAGGCTTTCGATTGATTCCGCTTTCGCTATGAGGGGACAATGATTTTCTTTGGCGATTTTGGCCATTGCTTCGGCGTTATCGAGCGTAGCGTTAGCAATCAGTGGGACGAGTTTTGCGGTTTTGGCAACAGCTGCGGTCATCGCTTCAGGAGAATCTGAAACAAGTATTAGAGCGAGATTGCCGGATTGAGCAGCTGCTTCTGCTGCTGCGGCGAAAGGGGAGGCCTGTCCGCTATCGTTGATAACCGCTATTGCTCGCGCTCCAATTTTAGTTCCAACCCTTTCGAACTGAAGTGCATTTGCGACATCGATTCGCTTTTTTAAATCTTGGCCGGTGAGTTTATCCGAGACGGTAGCGGCTAAAACCGTAGGGCTGTAAAATTTTTCTTCGTGTCGGAACATCACGGTCTCCTGACCAACCTCTACTTGGCCGTCCCCGCTTCCGAAGACGACTTTTTGCATCGGCGGTGCGGCAGCGGCAGCGAGAGTCTTTTTTGCCTCTTCTGAGG
>CAZDQP010000018.1:0-28820 GCA_964507485.1 uncultured Pirellulales bacterium
GAGCGGGGAAGACGGAGGCATAACGGCGATACCTTCGCAGCTGAGTCACTGGCCAATACAGCTGATGCTGATTCCGCCCGGGGCGCCGTATTTTGCCGATGCGGATTTAGTGGTTGCTGCGGACTGCGTGGCATTCGCGATGGGAGATTTTCACGGCAGGTTCCTGAAGGAGCACAGTATCGTTATCGGGTGCCCGAAGCTGGATGATACGGAGTTTTATGTTGAAAAGGTGGCGAATATACTGCAAGCTAACAAACTGAAGAGCTTAACGGTGGTCCATATGGAGGTTCCGTGCTGTTTTGGGTTGACTCGCATCGTGAAGGATGCTATCGTTCAGAGCGGGCGGAAGATGTGCTTCGAAGATGTGACGGTGGATTTGAACGGTAACGTAAGCAAGACAGAGACGATTAAACCTTGAACGCCGATTTTTTGACAGGGACAAAGTAATGGCTAAGAAAACTCGCAAAAGAAGAGCAGGAACAAGGAAGTGGTCAATCGCAACGAGGGCGATTCATTCCGGGGAGCCGCGGAGAAAATATGCAGATTCGATTACAACGCCGATAATTCAGACCTCGACTTTTACATTCCGAGACAGCAAACACATCGAGGACTATACCAAGAAGGGGAAGGAGCATTTCGAGTACGGCAGGTACGGTAATCCGACGGCGAAGATAGCGGAGAAGCGGCTGGCCGATCTCGAAGGTGCGGAGGACTGCGTCGTATTTTCTTCCGGGATGAGCGCTATTACCACGACCATTCTTACTTTGGTCAAATCCGGCGACCATATTGTTATTACGGATGACAGCTACAAGAAGACGCTGGAATTCTGCAGATCTTATCTGAAGCAGTTCGGCGTGGGGTGCACTATTGTTCCGTTCGGGAACTACTCGGTTCTTGAAAGGGCGATTAAAAAGAATACCCGTTTTATTTTTTCCGAATCGCCGACGAACCCGTATTTGAATATTTTCGACCTTGTTAAAATCAAAAAGATTGCGGACAGGCATAATGTTTTGACGCTGATAGACAGCACGTTCGCTACCCCGTTGAACCAGAGGCCGCTCGAATTCGGGATGGACCTTGTTCTTCAGAGCGCGACGAAGTATCTCGCAGGCCACAATGACATTCTGGCCGGGGCGGTCCTTGGCAGGAAAGAACTGATAGAGAGGATACGCGACCTCCATAAGTCGATGGGAGGTCTGATTGACCCGCACTGCTGTTATCTTTTGCTGCGGGGTCTTAAGACGTTTCCCATTCGTGCGAAGAAGCAAAATGAAACGGCGCTGAAAATCGCCGAGTTTCTGCAGGGACATCCAAGAGTTAAAAAAGTTTATTATCCGTTTTTGAAGGGTCATCGTCATTATAAGGTGGCGACATCACAGATGACGGGCGGCGGCGGAGTAGTTTCTTTTGATATAAAGGGCAATCTCAATACAGCGAAGCGGTTTCTGGATTCTCTGAAGCTGTGTTATATCGGGCCGAGCTTAGGCGGGGTCGAAACGCTGATAACGCATCCTGCACTGGTGAGCTATTACGATTACTCGCGAAGGCAGCGGTACGAGCTGGGGATTACCGACACACTTTTCAGGCTTGCGGTTGGAATCGAGGATGTCGAGGATTTGATTAGCGACCTCGACCAGGCCCTGAGAAAATAAGAGCTGGCCGAGTTTTGCATTTCATATTTTAGTACGCGGTGCTTATTATGAACGAGCTTGTTGTGTCCATACTGAGTGATTTCTGGGGGACGGCGGCGGAGATGTCACCGTATCTGCTGTTCGGTTTTTTTGTGGCGGGGGTTCTGTCTATGCTCGTATCGCAGCGGCTTGTTGAAAGGCACCTCGGCGGCAGAGGTATATGGCCGGTGCTGAAGGCGTCAATTTTGGGGGTGCCGTTGCCTTTGTGCTCGTGCGGCGTGATTCCTGTTTCGATGTCGCTACACAAGCACGGAGCGGGCAAAGGTTCAACCATTTCATTTTTGCTGTCAACTCCTCAAACCGGAATGGACAGTATCTTCGTAACATTAAGTCTTCTCGGGCCGGTTTTTGCGATATTTCGGCCGGTTGCAGCTTTTTTGACAGGAATCGTCGGTGGCGTTTTGGTCGATTTGTTCAACCCTGCGCCTAAAGACGGTCAGCCGGGGCCACCGAAGTGTACGGATGAATGCTGCGGCGGAGCCGAGAACAGAAAGATAGTCAGGGGATTGAAATTCGCTTTTGTTACGCTGCCGAGGGACATCGGTGGGGCAATGCTCGCGGGGCTGGTTGTCGCAGCTTTTATCTCTGCGTTAGTGCCAGAGAATTTTTTTGCCGAGAAACTTGGGACCGGCATTTTCGCGATGCTGGTTATGATGGTCCTTGGTATACCGATGTATGTTTGCGCGACAGCATCGGTTCCGATTGCTGCGGCACTTATTCTAAAGGGAATAACACCGGGAGCGGCGTTTGTTTTTCTGATGACTGGTCCTGCGACTAATGCCGCAACTTTTTTGACAATATGGAAAGCACTCGGCAGGTCGACGGCAATTACATATCTGGCCACGATAGCGGGATGTGCTCTTTTGAGTGGAATCCTGCTGGATTATATTGTAGCCAGTGCCGGTGCGGGGGCGGTGGTGCACCAGCACGGCTGGATGCTGCCGCCGCTGGTTAAAAACATATCGGCGGTGGTTCTGCTGGCGGTTCTGATATTTGCCATTTTTACGAAAAAGAAGGAGGCGGGTGAGCCACGGTAGGTGTTTTCGTGTGGTTATCCCCTCTTTTTGCCCAACCATTGCGGTAAAATCAAATTTGGAGTATAATGGTTTTTTTGGGCAAGAAAGCCGGAAATTGTGTAAAAAATACCGAAATTACGGAACAGGAAGCAGGTTTTGCGCATCTTTATTGTAAGTAGCGAAACCTTCAGAGCAGAATGGATTACTCGGAGCAAAGGCAGAGTTCTCTTGCTGCGCGGCTGAAAGCGGGCAACCGTTCGGCTGCGGTTGAGCTTGTTGATATATACTATGAGCAGATGTATGTGTATTTCAGAAGGCTCGGTCACAGCCGTCAGGTCAGTGAGGACCTGACGCAGGAAAGCTTTATAGCAGCGTGGCAGCATATAGGACAGCTTAAAAGCGGGAAGATGCTAAACAGCTGGATATACAGGATTGCGAGCAATGCTTCAAAGGCATACTGGCGCGGGCACAAAGTCCGGAAGGCGGTGAGTATCGAAGGTATCGACGTGCCTGACGGCGGTAAGCCGGAGAGCGATAAAAGCGGCGACCTGGAGCAGCTTGGGCAACTTAAAATCGCGGTTGCGGAGCTGCCGATGAAATTGAGACAGGCAGTTGTTTTGCATTATATGCAGCACCTGACTATTGTGGAAGGAGCCAATGCTGCCGGTGTTAGGTGCGGCACTTTTAAAAGCAGGCTGAACCGGGCATTGAAGATTTTAAGGAGCCGGATTATCGCCGAAGACGGAGAGATGTTATGAAAGAAGAAAAACTGGAAGAATTGTTGAACGGGCTGGCGGATGCAACGGCGGAGAAGGCCCCTGCTTATCTCGCGGAGGACATAAAGCATCAGATTCCGCAGCAGCTTTCGCCGCACAGGGGCGGTCTGGACACGGTCAATATTATTATAGATTTGAGGATAAGCAAGTTAGCGGCTGCTGCTGCGATAATTGTAACGATGATTTTGTTCGCGAGTTTCTTCGGCGGTCGAGGCCAGGCGGACAACGGGTTATATCAAAACAGCAAGCTGCTGATAAAATATTGTTTCGGCAGTATCAGAGGCGAGAGGAAAAATATATCGGCGGCCAGATCGAGATACGAATATCTTGCTGAGACCAACAAGGACGTTGTGTATTATGGCGACAGCGCAGACCCTGATGATAGTAATGCGGTGCTGATACAATGGAAGCTTTCCGATGATGAGTATAAGGTGGTCTTCGGTGATTTGCATGAAGAGGTGGTCAGCGCCGAGGAGTTAATACGGTTGCAGGCGCGGATGCTGCAGAAAAAGGCGAAGTAGTTAATTTCGCTGCTGTACAGTAGTCTGTAGTTTATTGTCAGGTGTTAGTTGAGAATTTTGTGATGACAATAACAGCGGGAGGGGATTTTAATAAATAATCGCGGTGGTATCTTCGATTTCCTTGACCACTTTAGTGATATCGGCGGGGTCGGAAATGCAGGCGTCGAAGCCCTTTTGGAGCAAGGCGGCAGACTCAGAATCGCTTAACTGTTTTGCAAGGGCAATGACCTTGATGGTTTGTAAATCTTCGTTGTTGTGAATGTTTTTGCAGATGTCGGCGGCGTCAATATCTTCGGCCAAAAGACTTATCAGTAAAACGTGCGGGGCGAATTTCTGAGCGATTGTGCCGGTCTCAAAATTATTACGGGCGATTTGAACTTCGTAATCAGCTTTTGTTCTGAGGGCGTCAGCGAGGGCAGAGGCCGTACCGTTGTTGCTGTCTGCTATCAGGACCCGGATGCTACCTACCGGCAGCATCGAGGTCGGCATATTGTTCACTTTCATAAAGCGAACCAATTCGTTTACAGGAATTCTACGGTCTTTGCTTCCGGGTATGCGATAACCTTTTAGCTGACCGCTGTCAAACCACTTCGAGACGGTTCTTGGAGCGACATTACAAATTCTGGCGACATCGCCGGTTGTGAGCACATTTTTTCCTTTTGCCATTTGTTAATTCCCGTTACAACACGTTTATGCTGCGGCTGTGCTTTTATTCGGCCTTTAATCTCAAGCTGTTTAGCACGGTTTGTGCAATTTACGGCCTGCAGGCCAATAAGCGGTTGTGTTAGAGACAGCTGCGTCCTATAAGCACCTGTTATTTGGCCGATGAGGCAAGCAAGGTCGTGTAATCGCGTGTATAAATTCCTTGCCTGGAAGGGAAGTTTGAATATAATATAGACGTTCACTTTTCAGACCGAACGAGTGAAGAGACGGCAATATTCATTTATAAGGAGAGTTTAGGATATGGCATTGAAGATTTATTACGAGAAGGATGCGCCGATAAGCGCTTTAAAGGGCAAGAAAGTGGCGGTCATCGGTTACGGCAGCCAGGGACACGGACACAGCCTGAATTTACGGGACAGCGGTATCAAGGTTTCAGTGGCGGAGTTGAAGGGAACGGCCAATTTCAAGCTCGCAGTGAAACACGGTTTTAAGCCCGGTGACATAAAGACAGCGATGAAGGGGGCGACGCTTATAATTGTTACTCTGCCGGACGTCATACAGGCGAAGGTTTACGAGAAGCAGATAAAGCCAAACCTTGTGGCGGGGCAGACACTGGGGTTCTGTCACGGATTCAATATTCATTTTAAATATATCGTGCCGCCCAAAGGCAACAACGTGGTTATGATAGCTCCGAAAGGGCCGGGGCATCTTGTAAGAAGCGAGTTTGAAAAAGGCGGAGGCGTGCCCTGCCTTGTAGCCGTGGCGAAGGACGCAACGGGAAACGCTCTGAAGGTCGCTCTTGCGTGGGGACGCGGGATAGGCGGAGCAAGGGCCGGCATTATAAAGACAACGTTCAGAGAGGAAACCGAAACCGACCTGTTCGGGGAGCAGTGCGTATTGTGCGGCGGGTTGTCATCGCTGATAAAGGCGGGCTTCGAGACGCTGGTGAATGCCGGTTATCAGCCGGAGATAGCGTACTTCGAATGTATGCACGAGGTAAAGCTCATAGTCGACCTGATATATCAGGGAGGGTTGAGCTATATGAGGTACAGTATATCCGATACGGCCGAGTATGGCGACCTTACGCGCGGGCCGCGAATAATCACGGGCAAAACGAAAAGTGAGATGAAAAAGATTCTCAAGGAGATAACCAGCGGCAAGTTCGCCAAAGAGTGGATGAAAGAACATCGAACGGGCCTGAAGAAATTTAATAAGCTTTACCAGAAGGATTACAATAACCGGCTCGAAAAAGTCGGGCGCAAACTGCGCAAAATGATGAAGTGGATAGACTCGAAAGAAGTCTGATTTCGTACTTCGCAGTCTGTTCATTCTCAATCCATAATTTACGGTCAGGGACAACCGTTTAGGAGTGGACGGCAGTGGAGACAATCAAATTCAAATGCAGTAATTGTAATTGCACCTTAAGCGCTGCCAAGGATTATGCGGGGAAACAGGTGCGCTGTGCCAAATGCAGGGAAGTGATACGCGTTCCCGGACCGGCGGGGGAACCCGGCACCGAGGGACAACAGGTTATCAAGTTTCGCTGTCCAAGCTGCAATCAAAAGATAGGCGTTACCTCGGACTATGCCGGTAAGAATGTCAGATGTTCGAAGTGCAAAAGTCCTCTGCGTGTGCCGCAGCTTCCGAGGCAGCCCGCTCGTCCTTTGATAGGGGACGAGGCGGCCATTCTCAGGGCCGGACAAGAGCGGCCTGTTACAGAACAAGAAGGGCCAGAGAAACCGGAAAGCAGGGACGAATTATTATTAGCCAAAGTACCTCCGATTGAGGGACATACGGAAGAGGACCTAAACGGTTATAAGTTGAGCGAAAGTGAGTTCCCAGCATATGCAGAGCAGCTTCCGGCACCGGGTTCACTCGCGGAAGTCGAGACGGGAGGAGCGCAGCCGAAGAAAAAGGGTTCGAAGGTTGTCCTTGCAATTGTGTGTGTGTTGGCGGTTGTTGTGGTGGGTATTGTTGCATGGATTTTTATCTCCGGTTCTGATACGGGGGAAGTAGAAGCAAAGTCCAGGTTTCCTGAAGTGAAGGAATTTGCCAAGGATTACATAGACTTGTTGAGCAAAGGTAAAGTTGACGAGGCGAGGAAGCTGCTTAGTGCCGAATTGCAAATTGAGGCCGAAAAGGAAGAATTTGAGAGACTGGCAGAGTATATAAGCAAGGGCGAATTAGAGGAGCTGCGATGCGCGGCGATTAATGTTGAGGAAAATCCTGAGGGTGACCAATTTTATCTTTATTATGCTTTTCGTCGCGAAGAAGGATATCAATCCATTGTACTGTCGGTATTAGAAGTCGATGAGGAGCTGAGCGTTTCCGGGATTGCGGCGAGGGAACCGTTTGGTAATGCGATTTCAATAGGGCCGCACAGCTTTGCAGAACTACAAGAGAAGGCTTTTGCGGCTTTTGCGGCAAAAATTAAAACCTTTTTCACCAGGTTTTTTTGCGGCTTTATGGTTGTTATGCTTGTGGCCGTTATCGTGCAGACGATTTCAATGTGGATTGTGTTCGAAAAAGCCGATAGGCCGGGCTGGGCGATACTTATTCCGGGGTACAATATGTGGGTATTGGCCGAGGTGGGCGACAAGCCGGGCTGGATGGGGCTTTTGATGTTCTTTTCGGGTTTCATTCCATACGTTGGGTTCTTAATAGGGTTGGTTTTGTCATTTATGATATCAATCGGGGTGGCAAGGGCCTTCGGCCGCGGCGCCGGTTTTGGAGTGGGACTGGCTCTTTTGCCGATAGTATTTTACCCGATTCTGGCATTTGCGAGTGAATAGTTGCTCCGACGGGGGCTGTTGTGGTGAGCTAAGTTATAAGGAGAAATGCTGTGAGAGTTGTAAGATTGACGATTGTTTTATGCTTTTGCGTATGTTGCGGGTGTTCTTACGTTGAGCAGGGCGCATCTTTTGTGCCTCCCTACGAAAGCGCGGCGGGTTATAGAAAGGTAGCGCTGAATGCGAGCACCTCCGCCGATGTGCTTATGGCGATTTCCAAACCCGAGAGCGAGCTGCTCAGCCAGAGTAAAAGCGTTATAGCTTCACAGGGGATGAAGAAAAGAGGTCGCAAGCTCTGGCTCACTATGGTAGCGTTCGATGAAAATGAGCTGGCGGCAAAACGAAAATACTTTTTCGTGGTTGACGAGAAGGCCGAGAATATACTTCTTCTGCCGAAGCGCAGGCTCGACTTCGATATTGGAATGGCAATGGACAGGAAAATTCTCGATGAGCCGTACGCCAACGAGAACGCAAGGCGAATCGCAATTCTCAAGCGAGTCATAGAGAACAGCCGCCGGGATACAAATGAAGTAGCGCCGGACAATAAGGTGATTGGTATCTGCGGGGCGCTTATCAATCAGACATTAACAACGGTTTTGCAGAGACTGGAGGAGTCTCCTGTGCTGGCGTCGAAGCTGAGCAGCTCCAATGGTTTCGGTTTCGACCATATCACAATCGGCAACGGCAGAATCAAGATGGGTGTTACGGGTGATATTGTGAGTGTCGAAGTCAGGGCGGGCGAGTTTACGTGGACATTCGAAGACCCGTTTGATTTGGAACAATAGTCAGTTATGTATATTTGTTATTCTAAAGTTGCCTTACTTTTTTAATCTACGAAAATGAGACAAAAAGGGCTTATTGTCGTAAAAAGAAACATCTACTTTAAACTCTATTCCATTGTCAAATGATATCTTAGCCTCATACGTAGCCCCTGAATAATCTAATGTTGAGATTGTATAATTATCTGTCATTATGTTACGATTTTCCTGTAACTCTACTATAATGTCTTCTTCGGAATTATCTTTGTAGAACTTCGTATCCTCCAAGACAGAGTTAATAACTTGTCCGATGAATACTTGAGCCTCTTTCTGTTTTTGTAAAGATCTATACTGAACAATACCAATCCATATAACAATTACAGAAACAAATAAAATAAATCCATACAGGAATACTTTTGACCTTTTCATTCTATCGCCATTAGAGCTGGAAGTCTGCATTAAGTAATCAGAAAAAGAGTGGGTCAGTAAGCCGAGTTCTGTTTTAGACGGTCATTTATCTTGACCAGCTGTTGCCAGCCGGCTCTGCCATTTGGCAAGCGACCTACCCGCCGATATCGCCCGGGCGAGGCACCGGCATATTTAGTCTTGCAGGCGGTGGGGTTTGCCTTGCCGCTCCTGTCACCAGAAGCGCGGTGCGCTCTTACCGCACCATTTCACCGTTGCCCGGCACCGGTTGGTGTGAGGCTGTGTATTTTCTGTGGCACTATCCCTCGGGTTTTCCCGGGTGGCCGTTAGCCACCACCGTTGCCCTTTCCTGCTCGGACTTTCCTCCCCGCGCCGTTTAACGGTGCGGAGCGACCGTCCGACCCACTCTTTTTAGTCGATTATTCAGCCGCGAATTTCAAACCAGTATAACAAAAGCAGGCGTTATTTTCCAGAAGATATTTCGATATGTTTTTTGAAGTGCTCATCATCGGTGTTGGGGTAATCGCTTCTGAAGTGAACCCCCCTGCTTTCCTTGCGGGTTTCGGCGGCACGGGCCATCAGCAGGCAGACGGTGAGCATATTCTGGCATTCCCAGCCCTCTGGTCCATCGAAGACTTTGTCCATTACATAGCGCTGCCAGAATTTGATAATTTCCTGCGCTTCTTTGAGCGGCTGGGCTTTTCTTATGATTCCGACGTTTCGCCACATAAGTGCTCTGAGTGAGTTCCTGATGTCGGCAGTATCCAGGCGAGAGCGGTTCGAAGGCGGGACCTGGTATCTTATCAAGGGGCGCCTGAAGTGAGAGTCGTCTGTTTTTATGTTTTCGCAGGCGGATTGACCTGCTATTTTTCCGAAAACCAGGGCTTCGGGCAGCGAGTTGCTGCCCAGCCGATTGGCGCCGTGCAGGCCGGTAGAGGCGGCCTCGCCGCAGGCGTAAAGATTTGTGATGGTTGTTTTTGCGTCGGCGTCGGTTTTTACTCCGCCAATCATATAGTGCGCGCTCGGCCGGACAGGTATCAAATCATTGCTGACATCTATATCGAAACTTTCACACAGTTCACTTATAGTAGGGAACCTTTTTGCGAAATGCTCCTTGCCCAGATGGCGAACGTCCAGGTAGACGTGTGTGGATTTTGTTTTCAGCATCTGGATGAGGATGGCCCTGCTGACGATGTCCCTGGGCGCTAGCTCTGCTGATTCGTGGTATTCTTTCATAAATGCCGAGCCGTTACTGTCTATTAGAATGGCTCCTTCGCCGCGGAGCGCTTCTGTAATCAGTGCGCGTGAGGCCCCTGCCACGTAGAGAGTGGTCGGGTGAAACTGCATAAACTCCAGGTCCTGCAATGCGGCTCCTGCCCTGTAAGCCATAGCGATACCATCGCCTGTTGCGATGTTTGTGTTGGTAGTTTCGCGGTAAAGCAGGCCTGCGCCACCGGATGAAAGAATGGTTTTTACCGACCAGATTATCTGGGGACCTCTGCTATCGTGGCCGATTATTCCCAGGCACTGGTTCTCGTCATTAGTGATTAAATCAATTACGTAGAAATTTTCTATTATTTTGATATTCGGATTTTCTCTGACTTTTTTTATGAGGGTCTCGGCGATTACGCGGCCTGTTTCGTCGCCGTGTGCGTGAGCGATACGGGCGTGAGAGTGGCCACCTTCGAGTGTTGTTGCGATGAGGCCGTCGATCAAATCGAACTCGGCCCCCCAGCTGAGCAGCTGCTGTATTAGCTGCGGGCCCTGTCGAACGACGAGGTCGACTATTTTTTCGTCGCACAGGCCGCAACCTGCGTGAAGTGTATCGGCTATGTGTGATTCGAACGTGTCTTCTTTGTTAAGTACGGCGGCTATGCCGCCTTGGGCCTTCCAGGTGTTGCTCTCCTGCAGCGAATCCTTGCAGAGAATAATGACGTTGCAGTGCTGCGCAGCTTCGATGGCGGCACGAAGGCCGGCGATGCCCGCTCCAATGACCAGACAATCGGTGAAAAGCTGATGGGTTGTGGCAGAGTCGGTATTTACCAGATAACGTCTGAATTCCAGTGGGCCGGCCATAGTCTAATTCTCACAAAACGGCAGTTTAAAATTAAATTTATTACAGTCCTTAATATGATACCTTAGCGGGTAGTTTTTGGAAACCTGCTTTTTATTTACCGCCCCGCCAATTTTTCCCAGCTACAATCCACCAGGGAGCCGATGATAAACTCGCCGAGGTTCTGTTTTTCGATGTCGGCAGTTTCGTCGAAGGGTACGACCGCAAGGATATTGGTGCTGGAGTATTTTGCGATTGTTTCGGCGGCGGTGTCCTCGGCCACGGTTGATTCAGTGGCGTTGTAGCCGTTGATAATCACTCCGACGATTTTTAATTCTGCTGCGCGAATGCAGTCTATCGTCATAAGCGTATGGTTTATCGTACCCAGATTCGGTCTGGCGACTATTAATGTGGGTAGAGCAAATTCAGCCGCCAAATCCAGCAGGTCTAATTCTTCTGTTAAAGGTACGCGCACACCTCCGATACCTTCGACGATGACTATGTCGCTGTTTTGGCAGATATTTTTGTAAGCGGCGGCGATTTTGCTGAAATCAATCGGAGGGCCGTCGCAGGCGGCGCTTATAATAGGCGCCGCAGGGGTGGTGTAACCGACCGGTGTTATAGTTGAGAGTGATAGATTGCTGTTTGCGCAATAGGCAAGGAACTTGGTATCGCTGCTTATAAGGCCGTCCCAGGTTCGTTTACAGCCGGTGGCAATCGGCTTGAATACGCCGACGTTGAGGTCTTTGTCGCTTAGAATTTTAGCGATGGCGCCGGCTATTAATGTTTTGCCTACGCCGGTATCTGTGCCGGTTATGAAAAGGCCGGCATTTTTGGGCAGGTTCAGATTAATCGGCATTGTACTTTTATCCGTTAACCCTGGCTGGGGCCAGTATCGTTTAGAACCGTCGGGCTTTTATTCGCCGGGGTTCTGCAGGTCTTTGGTTTTTTTGCGATTCAGGATAATTTCTTTGGTAAATAATCTGCTGTCATCGGCATATTTGAGAACAAATGCCTGAAGCTCCTTGGTCGAGGAAGTTAAAACGAGTTTGTCCTCGATTGATATATGCTTCACTGCACCGGGGTTTTCCTTGAGCAGTTTTTTTAATTCATCGTCGTCGGTGAGCTGCAATTTTAATTGAGGCCCAAACTCATTTATTTTTATAAATGAATGGACTGGTATTAGAAAGAAAGTGTTGTATGGCCAATCTACCTTGTTGGGGTCTTCCTCATCCCAAGGTGGTTCGTTTGGGTAAATATCCAAAAAGAATGTGTTCTGCAGTTTTAGCAAATGTGCAGCGAACGAGCCTTTTTGGCCTTCCTTATCTGTGAAAATGAGGTTGTATGTTTTTTCGGGTTTATTGGCGTCGCTGAATTGCCAGGTAGTTTCGTTGGAATCGTCCACCCAAGTGCCGAGGAGCTTATCTTCAAACATAACATCTTTTTCAGTAAAAAGCGGGTGGAGCGACATAACAGGAATGCAGCCGCCTAAAAGACCTGCTAACAAATAAAAAAGAAGTTTTCTGGTTTTCATTATTCGTCTCCCTAAATTTTTTGAAAGCTTTTTAGTAACTGCGATATTGCAGCATTTTACCATCCGGCGGGTTAATAGCAACGAATTTAATTGGTGTCCAAAATTGGTTTGCAAAACCGTGGTTAAAGGGCGATACTTTTGCTATGAACAGTTGTCAGAGCAAAGATAGATTTGCCAAGGTGCGGGAACGGATGCTGAAGGATGACCTGATGGGCCGTGGTGTAACAGACCCCGGTGTTTTGAAGGCGATGAAGGAGGTTCGGCGGGAAGAATTTGTGCCGTCGGCATATCGCTCGCAGGCCTATTCAGATGGTCCGTTGCCTATTGGAATGGGCCAGACCATATCTCAGCCGTATATTGTTGCGTTGATGACTCAGGAGCTTCGGCTTAACCCCTATTGTGAGGTTTTGGAGATTGGTACGGGCAGCGGCTATCAGACGGCGGTATTGGCGAAATTGGCGAAACGCGTTTATACGGTAGAGCGGTTTTCGGAGTTGTCGGAAACGGCGCAGGCAGTTCTTGGCCGGCTGGGATTTACGAATGTTGAGTTTTATATCGGCGACGGCAGCTGCGGCTGGCTTCCGAAGCGGATTTTTAATCGTATTATCGTTACCGCGGCGGTACCGAAAATGCCGCAGAGGTTGATTGACCAGCTTGACGAGGGCGGCCTGATTGTCGCACCGGTCGGCGGCAGCGGAGTGCAAGAGCTTATGGTCGGTGCAAAAAAGGAAAACAAGCTCACTGAACGAGCGGTCTGCGGTGTTAGATTTGTAAAGCTCATCGGTGAGTGCGCTTTTGAGCAATAAATACGTATATGGACGCTTCGATAAAAACATCAAAGCCGAGCAAAGGGCGCATAGTGGCTGTAAAACCACAGCAAGAGAGGCGCGGGGGAGAGAATAAGCTGTCACTATCAATGCCGGTAAGGTATTTGAAAGGAGTAGGGCCGGCGAGGGCGAAGCAATTCGCCAGACTGGGGGTAGAAACAGTCGGAGATTTACTTGAATACTATCCGCGGGACTGGGTTTTTGCCCCTGAGCTGGTAAAGATAAATCAAATACAGCAGGGCCTGCCTGCTGCTATTGTTGGTGTGATTGAGTCAGTGGACTATCGGGGCTTTCGCCGGTCGCCTTTTTTTGAGGCAATGCTTGCCGACGACACCGGCGTTTGCAGGATTGTCTGGTTTCACGGCGGGTATCTACGAGACCAATTAAGACCCGGTGTCGTGATAATGACATCGGGCAAGGCTGCTTTATACAAGCGTCAACTGCAAATGACCAATCCAAAGTTTGTGGTTCTCGACGAGGAGCACTTAAAATCAGCTGAATGTTTTAGCGGAGGAGTTTACCACGCCTCAGCTGGTTTGAGCAGCAGACAAATCAAGCAGATAATCGCCCCTTTGCTTGATAACTTAGGTGAGCTTTTGCCCGAGTTTTACGAGCGGAGTTTTTTGAAGGATGCTAACCTAATCAGCAGACAAGACGCATTTAGCTGGATACATTTACCGCCAGACGAAGAGAAGCTGGCGCAGGCAAAACGCAGATTAAAATACGACGAGTTATTTCTGATGCAGGCGGGACTGGCGCTTCGCCGGTATAAAGTGCAGCACTTCTCGCCGGCGACGCCGATGAATTGCACCGAACGAATTGACAGCCGAATCAGAAAGCGTTTTCCATTTTTGCTTACCGAAGACCAGAATGGTGCAATATATGAAATCGTTGCCGATATGGCCAAGAGGCAGCCAATGAATCGTCTTCTTCAGGGAGATGTTGGGTCGGGCAAGACGGTCGTGGCACTTTATGCAGCTTTGCTGGCGGTTGCCAATAAGACGCAGGCGGCGATTATGGCCCCGACAGAAATTCTGGCCGGTCAGCATTTTGTAAGCATCGAGAGATATTTGAGAAACAGCGATGTAAAGAGAACTTTAATAACCGGCGGATTGACCGGCAACAAAAGGAAGAAGACTTTGAGTCAAATAAGCAGCGGGCAGATAGATATTGTTGTGGGGACAGTTGCACTATTGCAGAAAGACGTTAGATTTCGCGAACTCGGCCTAGTAGTCATTGATGAGCAGCACAAGTTCGGTGTTCATCAGCGTTTGATGCTGCGGAAGCAAACGGCGCCGCATTGTCTTGTTATGACCGCCACTCCTATTCCACGGACGCTGGCGATGACCGCTTTCGGTGATTTGGATGTTTCAATTATAAAGCATTCTCCCCCCGGCAGGGGCACTGTAATTACACGCCGGGTTGAGCCTCGGGACAGACAGAAGGCGTACGAGTTTATCCGCGAGCGTCTGAGGGCGAGGAAGCAGGCGTATTTTGTATATCCGCGGATTGCCAACACCGAAGAAGATGCCGTCCTGAAGGCAGCTACTGCTGAATGGAAAAATCTTGCGCAAAGAGTCTATCCTGAATTTACGGTTGAGCTTTTACACGGGCGGATGCCGTCTGCACAAAAGCAGCAGATTATGTCAGAATTCAGGAAGGGTAAAATCAATGTGCTGGTTTCTACTATAGTGGTAGAGGTCGGGATGGATGTGCCGAACGCGACGATAATGGTTATCGAGGAGGCCGACAGATTCGGCCTGGCGCAGCTGCATCAGTTGAGGGGACGCATTGGTAGAGGAGAGTCTAATTCCTACTGTTTTTTGTTTGCAGAGACCACAAGTGAAGCGGCGAAGAGCAGACTCGAGATAATGACCAGAAGCAACGATGGTTTTGAGATAGCCGAGCATGATTTACGGCTGCGCGGGCCGGGGGAACTATTCAGCACGCGACAACACGGCCTTCCGGATTTGAAAATTGCGAATATTATAGATGATTACGAGCTGTTGATTATGGCAAGGAGGAACGCTTTCGAGGTGGTTACCGAAGACCCTATGATGACAGAGGCCGGGCACAAAAATATTCGCGCGGCACTCTTGGCTAAGTTCGGTGACGCCCTGGGACTGGCAGATGTGGCTTAAGAAATAGCGGTGATAATTTTCTGGAATTTGACCGGGAAAAAGTGTAAAAAGCCGATATCTATAATTATGCAGGTACATTACAGAAATAAACGGCTGGAAGAGATTTTAATCGGCATTAACGTTTTGGCTGCAGCGTTAGTAACGGCTTCTTTTGTTTGTTTATTCGGTTTTGAAGAGCCGCTTTTTCATAAGGGATTTTTATATAACCTTCATGCGGTATTGTTTTGTTTCTTCGTAATAGAGAAAATAGTCAGAGTATTCAATACGATTTCGAAAACCGAATTCTTCAGATACAACTGGTTTGAAATCCCCCTTTTAATAGCGCTTGTGATAACGGTATTTGGGGCAAGCTATTACTTTGATTCTCTTGCGGCCCCTGCTGTTCGACATTTTGCGCTGGGTGTTTATCTTATTCTTCAGGTGGTTATCAAGGCCTGCAAAACAGTTGTAACGCTGGCAGCTTCCGGCAGAAGTCCAACACAGGCTTTAATTGTAAGTTTTCTGGTTTTGATAATCTCAGGGGCGGGCTTATTAATGTTGCCGAAAGCCACAACTGCCGGCAGGATCAGCTTAGTTGATGCCTTGTTTACAGCAACCAGCGCAACTTGTGTGACAGGTCTTATCGTTAAAGATACAGGACAGGACTTTAGCCATATGGGTCAGGTAGTTATCCTCTCGCTGATTCAACTCGGTGGGCTTGGTATAGTTGTCTTCGGTGCGGTAATCGCCCTGCTGTTAGGACAGGCAGGTTTGAAAGAAAAAGTGGCGATGCAGGATTTACTGAGCGCAAGGACGCTTGGTCGAATAAGCAATATGATAGCTTTTATCTTTGTTGGGACGATACTTATTGAATCGCTGGGTGCGATTAGCGTTTTTGGAATGTGGGATGATGTGCCCGGCAGGATTGATAATGTTCACCAGCAGTGGTTCTGCAGTATATTTCATTCTATCAGCGCTTTTTGTAATGCTGGTTTCTGCTTGTTCAGCGACAGTTTCATGGGCTACAGTAAAAGCTGGAGAGTATATGCGGTAATTTGTCCGCTGATGATTCTCGGTGGTCTCGGCTTCGGTGTGCTTTACGACCTGGCCAACATTGCAGCTGACAGGGTAAAGCGGTTCTTCAAGAAACTGTTTAGCAAACAACACCGCTTTTCAATGGAAGCACCGAAAAGGATGCAATTACAGACCAAAATAGTTATTAGTGTAAGCGCCACTCTGATAGTATTAGGGATGTTAGGTGTACTTTTGTTTGAGCGTTGTACAGGTGATAGAGCTACAACCGGGATTGGCGGGGCATTCTTTCAGTCGGTTACGGCCCGGACAACGGGGTATAATACTGTTGATATTTCGTCGTTGTCGGCCCAGAGCAAGCTTGTTCTGATTCTGCTTATGTTTATCGGCGGCTCGCCAGGCTCGACCGCCGGAGGAATAAAAACAGTGACTTTAGCTGTGGTAGTAATGGCTGTTTTTGCTGCCCTGCGAAAGCGGCACGAAGTTGAGATATTTAAGCGGTCGGTAGGTATGGTAGTTGTGGGAAGAGCCCTTACTGTTATTCTGATTTTTGTGGTGGTTTTATTTGCTTCTGCTATGGCGCTGAGTATTACGGAAAAAGCGAATAACTTTGCCTTGTCGGACACTTTCTTCGAGGCCGCTTCGGCGCTGGGAACAGTTGGTCTAACGACAGGGATAACCCCTTCATTGACAACCGCAGGTAAATTGATTATAGTTGCGGTGATGCTTATTGGCAGATTAGGGCCGTTAACGCTGTTGGCGGCGCTTACGTTTAATTTGAAACCGGCTCGGTACAATTATCCTCAGGAAGCGGTAATTGTCGGCTAATTTCTTTGTGTGTGGTGGTGTTGCGGGTTGCGTAAAAAGACCGCAATAGAGTGCTGTACACAATACGGAAAGAGGGGTTAGTATTATGAAGCGGTTTGCTGTAGTAGGTTTGGGACGGTTCGGTAAGAAACTGGCCATTGCTTTGGCGATGAGCGGCGCAGAAGTTATCGCAATTGACAAAGACAGAGAGGAAATAGAGTCGATTCGCGACCAGGTAAGTCATGCTGTTCGGCTCGACAGCACCGATGAAGAGGCCCTAAAAGCGCAGGGTGTGGATAAAGTCGATGTCGTTATCGTTGGGATAGGTCAGGGAACGGGACAAGGTTTTGAATCCGCTATTCTGACGGTGGTTAACCTTCGACAGATGGGAGTGAAGGAAATTTTCACAAGAGCCGAAGACCTGATTGCGGGAGAGGTCTTTTCCAAGGTGGGTGCCACTGATGTTATTTATCCTGAAATCGAGTCTGCTCAAAGATGGGCTTATAAACTTATTGCGCCACAAGTTGGAGAAAAGATTGATTTCGCACCCGGCTACAGTCTTGCGAGGGTGAAAGCCCCATCCAGTTTTGATGGTAAGACGGTTATGGATTTGCAATTGCGGCAAAAATACAGTGTCAATCTGGTTGCCATCAAAAGAGACGAGCACAGCAAGACAAAAAGGAGCGAAAAAGGCGGGATTATGAATGTCCCTATGCCTGATACCACGATTTACAAGGATGACATACTGATAGTTGCCGGCTCCGACGCAGACCTCGCAAAGCTGCCACAGGAATAGGTATGCAAAATACGTACGATGAGAAGTACAGCCGGGAAGAATACTATTGGGGCAAGAAACCATCCACTATTTGTTATAAAATCCTCCAATTTTCTCCCCCAGGAAAATCGCTGAAGCTTCTTGTTATTGGTTGTGGTGAAGGCAGAAATGCGATTTTCTTTGCTAGGAATGGTTATGAAGTAACTGCATTTGATTTGTCGCCGCAAGGCGTAGAAAAAACCAAGGAATATGCTAAGGAAGTCGGAGTTTCCGTAAAAGTATTTCAAGCGAACTTAAATGATTTCAGATTAGAAGAAAAATTTGACATCGTCCTTAGTATCGGCGCTCTACATTATATACCACAGAATTTAAGAGAAGAAATACTTGCCAACTATAAGGATTTTACTAACGACAGAGGCATAAATGTACACTCAGTTATTATTAAGAAACCATTTATTTCAAAAGCACCCGATGCTGAGAAAACAGCACACTTATGGATATCAGGAGAGTTGTTTAGCTATTATCATGACTGGAAGATAGAACTCTGCGAGGAAGAAATCTTTGACTGCAACTCAAGCGGCGTAGCACACAAGCACGCCGTCAACAGGATTATTGCAAGAAAAGTAGCAGATATTAAATGTTAAACGATTATTACAGCTACCGGGCAACTGAATACGAGGAGATTTATCACCACCCAGATCCAATCCGCAAGAAAGAACTTGTTGAAATTTCAATCGCGATGAAAGAAGTTTTGTCGAATCGCCATGTGCTTGAAGTGGCCTGTGGAACAGGTTTTTGGACAGCAGTTGCAGCTGAGACAGCGGAAGAGATTATAGCTATTGACATTTCAGATGAAATGCTTGCAATTGCGAAGACAAAAGACTTGCCAAAAGGAAAGGTCGAATTCCGCAGTGTTGATGCTTACGCACTTGATGTCATTTCAGAAACGTTCGATGCCGGCCTTGCAAACTTTTGGTTTTCGCATATTCCAAAATCACGATTGGATGATTTCTTACATCAGTTTCACGAGAAATTTGTGAGTGATGCCGTTGTGTTTATGGCGGATAACATTTACATACCGGGTATTGGTGGTGAACTTATCAGGAAGCCGGACTGTGAAGATACTTTTAAGTTACGAGAACTTTCTGACGGTTCAAGATACGAGGTGCTTAAAAATTACTATGATGAAAGTTGTCTGCGTGAGATTTTTAAGCCATTATCGTCGGAGCTAACAATAAGGATGGGCAGCTGTTTTTGGTGGCTTAGTTATTCATTGCTATAAAAGATGTGCGAATTTATCGTTTATATTTTTCGATATTTTCTGAGCATATCGAGCAGATTTTGCATATCCTGCGGCAGCGGGGCTTCGAATTTTACCAGTTTTTTTGTAGTTGGATGCTTGAATTCGAGCATCCACGCGTGCAGGGCAACTCGGTTTATAATCGGTTCCTGGACAGACGGTTGTCCGTCTTCCAATTGCCAGGGATAGACAAGTTTGCCGTTGTACATATCATCACTTACAATTGGATGCTTGATATAAGATAAATGGACGCGTATCTGGTGTGTTCTGCCGGTTTTTGGGGTAAGCTTCAATAGAGAAAAGCCGCGAAAGCTCTCAACTACTTCGTAGAAAGTGACAGCTTCCTTGCCGATTTTAGGCCTGATTGCATATTTTTCTCTTATTTTCGGGTGAACACCAAGTGGCACGTTTATCCGGTCGGCCGTCAGTTCCGGCGTGCCGTGAACTATGGCGAGATAAATTTTTTTTACCTGCCGGTTTTCGAACTGTTTGGCGATTTTCCACTGTGCAGTGTCGTTTTTAGTGACGACCATAACCCCGGTAGTGTCCCTGTCGAGCCGATGAACGATGCCCGGCCGGAATTCTCCCAGTCCGCTTGAAAGCTTATCAGAGTAAAAGGCAAGTGCATTTACCAGAGTACCATTTGTATTGCCGCGGGCGGGGTGAACAACCATATCGTGCTGTTTATTGAGTACGATTATGTCGTCATCTTCGTAAATTATATTCAGTGGAATATCCTGGGCTAAAATCTCCCTACTCGGCAGCTGGGGCAGAGTCAGCTCGATTTTGTCAGCGGGGCTTAATTTAAAACTGGGCTTGACTATTTTACCATTAACCTTGACACCGCCTTGCTTGATTATCTCCTGGAGCATAACACGGCTGAAGTTGCTGAAACGGCAGTGGAGGTATTTATCAACCCGGCGTTCCTTGATTGAATTCCCAACCTTAAGCGTTAACTGTCCGCTGTCTGTGTTTGCATCTTGCATCTCACTTCGCTCGTATTATTGGCTGGGCAAATTGAGGTCATGGGGCCCGGATATACTCTCAGGAGCTTGGGAGTCCTCAGGCGCTTTAAGATTAGTTTTTGGTTGTACAGGTTCAATAGTTGCTTGTTTTGGCGGTTGATGGAAGACTATTTTTTGCTTGTAATCGGCCATTGTGCGCAGACGTTGCTTTGCCTCTGCAGCGGCGACTGTGCCTTCTAAGTCGGCGCTCGAGATTATTTCGTTGTATATTTCCCGTGCCTGCTCGAAATTACCGAGTTCCTCTTCACACAATCCCAAGCCTAATTTAGCCGCTGCCATTAATGATGGATTGGCGGAGGATTTCTCAATTGCCTTGGCGTAACTATCCTTTGCCCGGTTAATCTGAGCTGTTAAGTCCTTGGTACTTATGGTTCCGAATCGGTAATGTAGCTCCGTTCGCAGCGTTTCTGCCCGTTTAATCAGTGCGAGGGCAGCCATTTGTTCCTTTTTTGTTTTTTGTGCGAAGTTTCGGAGGTTATCAGAGGCTTGAATGAGGAGATAAGAGGTATCCATACCTTGAGCTTGGGCCTGGAGGATTTGAGCTTTACCTTGTGATATCCGAGAAATGAGGGCTGTTAGTTCGAGTCGCTCTCGGGTGGATACAGTTCTTTTCTGGTATATCAGCCAGAAGAGTACTCCTGCGACCACAACAATGAGCACCGAAGTGTAAGTAATTGTTTTGGCGTTTTCCTTCGCCCATGGAAGCAGGTGTACTATCCAGTCGGCTAATTCGTTAGTTTTTAGCTGGTGGCGATGTTCGGATTTCATTTCTTCTTCCTAATTCTGTTTTAAAATAGAATGCTGTCCATACTATTCAATTATGGACTTAAACCGGGATTATAGCAAAAATTGTTTTATCTTGCAATGGTTACTTCCGCCAACTAAAATCCTGATTAATTAAATTGTTTGAAAGGTTGTAAATGCTCAAAAAATTTACAAAACCGAAAGCAGGTTTTTTTTTATTTTTTCTTTTGGTTTTCACTTGCTCTTTCTCTACGGCCGATGAGCATTTGGATAAAACTGGTTCCCAGAACGCAATAGGGAGCTTTTTGGACCCTGCAAAATATATCAGCATTGATGAAATTCACCCGCAGATGGAGGCGTATTGCCTCACCACATATAAAGGCACGAAGATAGAAAAGTTTAATCTGGAGGTTTTAAGCGTAGTCCGGAATTTCAAACCGGGCAGAGATGCGATTTTGGTTCAGGGGACTGACGAGCGTTTTATCCACACGGGGCCTGTGTGGGGTTGTAGTGGTTCGCCGGTTTATATTGATGGCCGTTTGGCTGGGGCGCTGGCTTTCTCCTCCTATTTCAGTAAAGATCCGCTTTACGGCGTAACGCCGATTGAAGATACGCTCAAGGTGGGACAACAGGAAACTTTATCGCATAAATCCCGGACCGCAAACACTGCAGTAAATGTTTGGGAACCTGCTTTTGGGTTTGATTTCTCCATGCCAATAGATTTTGCTGAAATTAACAGACAGATTACAACCAGCAGCCTTTTTACAAAAGACATCCAGAGTGGTTTGGCTTTTTTGCCCTGCCCATTGATTGCTTCCGGTTTGCCGGCCGAAGTTTGTGAGCAGTTGAATGCTTCAATCGAACCTTTCGGCCTTGTAGCCATCACCGGCGTCGCCGGAGGAGGTGAACCAGGCGCAGTGGAGAATGTTTGGCAACCGGAAGATGTCCAATTAGCGCCAGGTGCATGTCTTGCGGTTCCGGTGGTAAGCGGCGATATAACAATGACTGCAATTGGGACGGTAACCGAAGTTGCGGGTGACAAGGTGTATGGTTTTGGGCATGGTTTCCTCGACAGCGGAGCAGTTGATTTGCCAATGGCTACGGCCCAGGTACATACTGTAGCATCAAGCGTAATTCGTTCTTTCAAGTTCGCCAGCCCCATCGAAATTGTCGGTGCCTTGACAGCAGATGAGTCGGCTTCGGTCTACGGACGAATCGGTGCGAAAGCCAAAATGATACCGCTGAAGATAAAAGTGGACCGCTACAATGATACCAAGGATCGCGTTTATAACTGTAGCATCGCAGACAATCAATTGCTTACTCCTCTTGTGCTTCGCTCAGTTGTGGCGGGTGCAGCTCTTATGCTAGGCAGTCTGCCTCCAGAGAATACTATCGAGTATAAGGTTAGCATAGGTTTAGAGGGAAGAAGGCCAATTACTTTTAAAAATGTTTCAACCGGTGGTGATTTGAACGAAATGCTGGAAGAAAGTGTTGCCTCAGTTGCGATACTTTTAAACAATCCGTATGAAAAGGTAGAAATAAAATCGATGGATTTTGATGTTTGCATAGCGCCGAAAAACATCTCTTCGAGGATATGGTCAGTCGATTTGTCAGATGTCAGAGTAAAGGCCGGCCAGCAGCTGGATGTTGCTGTGGTAGTGGAATCGTTCTTAGCGGAAAAGGAGAAATTCAAGTATAACCTGAAGATACCCCCTGAACTGTCTCCGGGTAAGTATAATTTGATTGTATGCGGCGGTAACGGGTACCAGGAATTTCTTATGAAAACTGCACCGCACAGATTTGTTTCAAGCAACTTCAATACTCTTGTAGAGGTGATGAAGAGTATTCTAACTATTAGAAGAGATAAACTGTATTGTATTTTGGTTCTGCCGGCCGGTGGTGTGACAGTGGAACAGGCCGAACTTCCTGATTTGCCTGCCACTAAAGTATTGCTTCTGCAGGACTCCAAAAGAACGTTGAGAAGTAAGCCGTATTCACATTGGCTTGAAGAGAGTTTGTTTACCGGTACCATTGTTATCGATGAAAAAGTTATGCATATAACAGTAGAAGAATAACAGGAGTGGAAGATGAGAATCGAAAGGCGAAGAACTATATCTGGAGAACCGGGATTTTTCAGTTTCAAACTAGGGTTGTGTGTTTTTAGTTTTTCGCTTTTAGGTTGTTTTGCGGAATTACATTGTTTGGCTGTGACCAGTAAGATTGCACGCCACAGCAGCAATGAGGAGTTATTAAAAGGCCGGACAGAAGATATTATAGTCGGCTCAGAGGGGACTCTTAAGCTCGGGCGAGCGGCCGAAGTAATAATTGAAGACTTTAGGACTGCAGGCACCGAAGAGAGCGGTTCGGAGCCATGGTCGATAAACAGCATTGTTGTAAATGGCGGAATTATTTACCTCGGGACGAGCCCTAACGGCGGTATTTACAGATACAGTCTCGGTGAACTGACAAAAATTTATCCATCAGAATCGGAGGAAACAGAAATTGTAGAAACCGGCACTAGCGAGCCGAATGGTTTAATTACATTTGGCGGCGAGATAGTCGAAACACAGCAATACTTGACGAACAAGCATATTTTCGCAATGGCAATTGATGTGGCCGGGCGGCTTTTAGCTGCAGTAAGCGGCGACAAATGCGCATTATATCGCTTCAAAGCGGACAAAACAGGTGAGCCGGAAGTAATTTTTGAACCCAATGATGCTACAGATAACCCGCCTTGTGTGGGCACTAAGTATATTTTTGCAATAGCTGTTGATGATGCCGGTAATATTTATTTGGGAACGGGTCCGCAGGGAAAGATTTACGAGCTTGATTCTTTTGGCAAGGAACAGCAGCTTCTTTATGATAGTCGCGATAAAAACATACTTTCACTGGCAATTGGGCAGGATGGCTTTGTTTATGCAGGCAGTGACAGTCGTGGACTTATTTATAAGATAAACCCTCACAATAAGACAGCAACTGTTTTGTATGATAGTGACCAGCCGGAAATTACGGCGCTTCTGTTTGCGGGTGATAATAATTTATATGCAGCGGCGACGTCTGCTGAAATTGTTGGGACCCAGGTTGAATTTGCTGTGCGTCTACCTCAGGCCGGCCGCCCGGATATTGAATCACTGCAGGAAAGTATTCCTGAAGCCGAAGAGGGACTGAAATTGGAAATTGCGAATACCAAGCAAAACTCCAGCGATGACGAGACATCGCGAAGACAAAGACCTACACCACAACCGTCCAAGCCCGTTGAGGCCAGTTACATATACAGTATAACCGAAGAGGGTTACGTGACTGATATATTCACAGAAGCAGTAGTTCTGTTCTGCCTGGCAGAACAGGAGCAGGAATTACTAATCGGGACCGGAAACGATGGCCGGATATTTAACATCGACCCCGCCTCGGAACAGCGTGCAATCATATACCAGGATGAACAGGCATCGCAAATTGTTTCTATAGCTGTTGCGGGCGACGATGTTTATCTTGGAACGGCAAATCCTGCGAAGTTGATAAAGCTGGCAAAAACTTTTTATCCGGAAGGAACTTATACTTCTGACCTTATAGACGCTGGTCAGCCGGCAGACTGGGGAAAACTCCAAATCGACGCTGATATTCCACAGGGCTGCAAAGTTATGATGGATTCTCGTAGCGGAAACGTTAAAGATGTAAACGATCCTACTTTTTCTAAATGGACCGAATCAATCGAAGTTACTGAACCGGTACAGCTACAGTGTCCGCTCGGCAGATTTTGTCAGTATAGGCTCGTTTTGCAGACCGAAGACAATCGTAAAGGTCCGGTGGTAAGAGAAATTGCCGTTGCCAGTACTGTTCCTAATCTGGCTCCGAAGGTTGAGTCGGTAGGTGCCGATAGAATCGAGTCAGCAAACAGAACGGGAATGTTCAAAATCAGCTATAAAGCAAAAGACGATAATGACGACAAGCTGATTTACAAGATAGAATTTAGAAAAGTTGGTAGAAAGAACTGGATTGAACTGGAAAAAGACCTAGCTACGAACAGCTATGAATGGGACGGCAGGACAGTTGAGGACGGACGGTATGAAGTCAGAATAACTGCAAGCGACGAAAGGAGCAATACTACTGCAACAAAATTAACGGGAAGTAGAATAACCGAACCGATTATTGTTGATAACACCGGGCCGATCATTAAAGAGCATTCTATTAATAGCAGCGGAAAAACTGTAGTGCTGAAACTGCAAATATCAGACCAGCTAAGCGCAATTGGTAAGGTAGATTATACACTTGATAGTAATGACGAATGGACAAGCTCCGTGCCCGACGATTTCGTATATGATACTACCGAGGAGGATTTTACTATCGTTATTGAAAAGTTAGACGCCGGCGAGCATATTATTGCTGTTAGAGTTTCCGATGATGTCGGCAATACAACCTATAAAACCTTCGAGGTGACAATAGCGGGAAGCTAATTATTGTGCGTTACGTAGAATTTGAAAAAATAGTCAGTACCGTTGAGTCTCTTTGCATAGCAGCGGGATATGAGCTTCCGTCCGATGTTCTGGTTGCTCTTGAGGGTGCATCGCAAAGAGAAACGAATCCTGCGGCGGTGAGAATATTAAATCAGCTTATTGAAAATGCCCGCGTAGCGAAGGACGAAAAAATACCGCTTTGTCAGGATACCGGTCTGGTGGTTGTCTTTGTTGAGCAGGGTTGCGAAGTGTTTATCAAGTCAGATGGGGGGCAGACGTTGTTCGATGCAATTAACTCCGGCGTCACAGCTGGTTATAAAAATGGATTTCTAAGAAACAGTGTTGTAGCTGACCCTCTGAATAAACGTGAAAATACCGGCTCAAATACTCCTGCAGTGATTCATCACTCGGTTGTTCTCGGTGATAAATTGAAAATTACTGTTATCACCAAGGGCGCAGGTTGCGAAAACAAAAGTCAGTTCAAAATGTTCAATCCAACGGTTGGCAGGGAAGAGATAATTGAATGGGTTGTTAATGTTGTAAAACAGGCCGGCGCTGACGCCTGTCCGCCGCTGATCGTTGGAGTAGGAATCGGGGGTAATTTCGAGCTAAGCTGTCTGTTGAGCAAAAAGGCTTTATTACGAAATCTTCAGCACAAAAATATCGATAAATTTTATGCTAAGCTTGAGGAGGATTTACTGTCTCGGATTAATGCGCTCGGACTCGGTCCGCAGGGCCTTGGCGGAGATACCACCGCATTGGCTTGTCTAATTGAAACAGCTCCCTGCCATATTGCCTCGCTGCCGGTAGCCGTCAATATAGAATGTCACAGCCACCGCCACAAATCGGTGGTCATCTAAGATTTCAAGACGAAAATTCTGCAGTTTAGCTTTTTGATGTTAGGTATTCGTGGCACAGGTTTGAGATGGAGATAAAACCTTCCGGCGGGATTTGTTCGGGTCGATTGTGCGGGTCTATGCTGCACCGTTCAAAAATATCGGACCAGTTGTCGATACCTGCAAGGCTTCCAGAGACAAATCTCGTGCAGGCCTTTACCATCTTTCGTCGGTGCTGCATAAAGAGGTTTACCACCTCGCCGAGAAGTTCCATACTTTGAATTCGGGTGGCTTTTTCGGCTTTGCGAATGAAACTTATCATTGCCGAGCTGACCTGGGGTTGTGGCCAAAAGACCGTCGGCTTTAAAATTCTTTCTGTTTTTACATCGCCTGTTGCAGACATATGAATACTCAATGTTCCGTAGTGTCTGTCGCTAGGCTCGGCCGTCATTCGGCCGGCAACTTCCTTTTGTACCGTGACGTACATTGCATCCGTTGCTGTTGAGCTTGTGATTAGATTCATCATCAAAGGTGAGGCGATGTTATAAGGCAGGTTTGAAACTAAAAGAAACCTGCCTGACCGCCCTTTACGGGCTAACTTAACCGCATCAATTACAGTCCGGCTTATGGTGTTCTTGTTCTCGAGGATGTCGGCATTTATGACCTCGATGTTCCCGGCCTGGGCAAGTTCTCTTGCGGCGATTTTAGCAAGTGTCTCATCCAGCTCAACGGCGATTACCTTACCTGCGCGCTCAGCCAAAGCCTGTGTCAGGGAGCCTGTGCCGCAGCCGACTTCGAGCACAATATCTTCATTGCTTACATTTGCCGTATCTACCAGTAGACGCATCAGGTTCAAATCAATGAGAAAATTCTGGCCGAGGCGTTTGTTTGGCTGTGCGCCTGCCGATGCGAGCAGTTGCTGGATTTGCTGTTTAGTCTGCATCTGAGGCGACCTTTGTCTGCACTGGCCGGCGTGCCTTTTTAACAGAGGCCATATGAATAGCGGTAGTTATGGCAGCCATCATGCTTGAAGGGTCGGCGATGTTTTTACCTACGATGTCAAAAGCTGTTCCGTGGGCCGGCGAAGTCCTGATGATTGGTATGCCGATAGTGATGTTGACCGCCTTTTTGAAGGCGAGAAGCTTTATAGGTATCATCCCCTGGTCGTGGTACATTGCAACAACGGCGTCGAATTCGCCGTGCGCAGCCCGCAGAAACAGCGTGTCGGCAGGGAAAGGGCCGTCGCAATTTATTCCCTGCTCCTGTGCCAGTAGAATTGCCGGTGATATTATTCGTTGTTCTTCATCTCCGAATTGCCCTTCCTCGCCCGCATGAGGATTCAGCGCCGCAACGCCGATTTTTGGGTTCTCAACATCGAAGTATTCCTTCAATGCAGTGTTCAATAAATCTATCGGTTCGAAAACACAGCCGATGGTAAACTCGTGCCGAACTTCAAACAGCGCTCTGTGAATCGTTGCAAGGGCCACTTTTAGTGGACCGGCGGCAAACATCATTGCTTTTCGTGTCGATTTACACTTATTTGCCAGCATTTCGGTATGACCGGGCCATTTGGCTCCGGCTAATTTCCAGCTTACTTTGCTGATTGGTGCTGTCACTATCGCATCGATTATACCGGCCTTGGCTGATTCAATTGCATCAAGGCAAAATTTTACAGATGCTTCACCTCCGACCCTGCTTGAACCTTTAATCCACGATGGAACCGGATACTCATCGTAATCAGCCACTACAACTTTGTGCGGATAACTTCTGCTGATTTTTTCGTGCTGATACCTGTCCCAAAATGGTTCAATCTCAGCTTTATCAGCTGCGTAACAGAGCTGTTCATTCATACCGAATACAATAAACTTTGCAGACTTGCGTATTGTCGGTTCAGCCAGTGCCTTTACAACAATTTCCGGCCCAATCCCCGCCGGTTCTCCCATTGTTATACCGATGACCATTTGCTCGTCTATTGAGTTGTTGCCGTTATTTCTGTTCATCTTCTCGTGTTGCGTTTTTAAAATCCTAATTCTTTTAATCTCTCTGCAGTTAATTTTTGCTTACGAGGTAAAATTCTATCGAGTTCATTTTTTATTGTCTTTACAATTATATCAGTTTCTATATTTACCGTATCGCCGATTTTTGCTTGTCCCAGTGTTGTTTTTTTCAGCGTCTCAGGGATTATTGAGATGGTGAAACCGCCTTCATCTATATTTGTTATCGTCAGGCTTATTCCATCGACGGCAACCGAACCTTTGACTACCATTTGAGCGAGCAGTTCAGCATTCGCCGCAAATTTTATATCCGCAAATTGCTCCTTTCGTTCGATTGCCTTAATCGTTGCAGTGCCGTCAACATGGCCAAGAACAAAGTGCCCGCCGAAGCGGTCGGCGGCTTTCATAGCCGGTTCCGCATTGACTGCCGAAGAAGATTTCAACTTACCGAAAGTCGTTTTTGTTAATGTTTCGCCGCTGACATCGAACTCTGCAAGATTGCCTCGCAATTGAGAAATAGTTAGACAGACACCGTTGATGGCTATGCTGTCGCCTATCTTACTTTCCTCGGCTAATGTGTCTAAATCCACAGCCAGACGCATTCTGCCGCCGGTTGTGTAAGCCGACTTTACCGTGCAAATTGCTTTTATAAGCCCTGTGAACATAAAATTGAATATTGATA
>CAZDQP010000019.1:0-28608 GCA_964507485.1 uncultured Pirellulales bacterium
TATTGCTCTGACGAGGGAGATTACTGCAGCTTCTCTGGGTGTATGGATGTCGCCTATGGCGCAAATGGCCAGTTTAACTACCTGTATGACGTCTACGATGGCACAAACTGCGATAACAGTACTTTTGGCGACCCCATCCAAGGGACTGCCAAGGCTTGTTATACCAAGAGTTGCGAAGGCGGCACAACAACCACAACGACGACTACAACATCCAGCACGACGACTACAACAACAGCCAGTACAACAACCACAACAACATCAGGGACAGCAACAACTGTCAGTGTCAACTGCGGCGGTTCTGCGACCGGCGATTTCGTGGCTGACCAGTACTACTCGGGCGGCAATACCTATACGATTACCAGAACCATCGACACATCGCAGATCACCGGCGACGTACCGCCGGTTGCGGTCTTCCAGAGCGAGCGCTACAACGAGAGTACCTACATGATTCCCAACTTCCAGGCGGGAAGTATGCAGACGGTGACGCTCTACTTCGCGGAGACCTATGTTAGCGGGTCAGGGGATCGTCTCTTCGATGTCGCTATTAACGGCACGACGGTTTTAGACAACTTCGATATCTACGCGGAAGCCGGAGGCCAGGACATAGCCATTGCTCGGACGTTCAGCACCACGGCCAACAGCAGCGGCCAGGTGGTGATACATTTCATCCCCGGCAGCATCCAGAACCCGAAGATCTGCGGCATTAGCGTGACTGGCGCCAGTGGTCCAGTGTTATCTGTTTCACCAACATCGATTGGTCTTGCAGCAGCAGCGGGCAGTTCAGATACATTTGACATAACTTCGAACACGGACTGGACGGTTTCCGATAATCAAACGTGGTTATCAGAAAGCCCGACATCAGGTTCAGACAACGGGACAGTAACTGTTACTGCACAGGAAAATACAGGCGACTTATCAAGAGCAGCAACGGTAACCGTTACTCCAGTAGGAACTGCTTCGAAAACCGTAACAGTTACCCAAAGCGGCGTCGGTATCGGGTGTGATGTTCCGCCAATGCCTTCATTCTCATCCCTGCCGACTAACGCCAAATTCCCAGATCCGTTTACATTCATGGATGGAACACCGGTGACCACGGTGGAGGACTGGGAGTGCCGTCGTGCGGAAATAGCCGAATTGATTCAGGAATTCGAATCCGGTTATAAACCAGACACTCCTTATTCCGCTACAACAGCTTCACTCAATGGAAACACCCTAACAGTGACTGTAAACGATAACGGGCACCAGATATCCTTCAATTGTTCGATATCCAAGCCCTCAGGGTCAGGTCCTTTCCCGATGCTTATAACTGTAGGTGGTTCGAGTCTCGGATCTGTTTCCAGCCTTGGAGTTGCCACAATTAACTTGCCTAACGATGATATTGCAGCACAATCCGGTGGCAGTTCGCGCGGACAAGGTAAGTTCTATACTATGTATGGAAGCAACCATTCTGCAAGTGCTATGATGGCATGGGCATGGGGTGCAAGTCGTTTAATAGACGCTGTTGAAAAGACTCCTTCTACCGGTCTTGATCCAACCCGTGTTGCTGTTACAGGGTGTTCAAGGAACGGCAAGGGCGCTTTGATGTGCGGTGCATTCGATGACCGTATCGACCTTGTCTTACCTCAGGAATCAGGCTCAGGCGGCTCAGCGAGCTGGCGTGTTTCCGAATACATGCATGATACTCTTGGACAGGATACCCAAGAATTATGTCAAATCGTTAATGAGAATGTTTGGTTCAGGGCCAATTTCGATCAATTCTGCGGTAATGAGGGTAAGCTCCCAACCGATCATCATGAATTAATAGGATTGGTTGCTCCAAGAGCAATTTACATCATTGATAATGATATCTTGTGGCTTGGACCTGAAAGCTCATGGAATTGTGCAAACGCAGCCAAACAGATTTGGATTGCACTGGGCGTACCCGATAAGTTCGGATATTCCTGTACAACCGATCATAGTCACTGTTCTTTCCCCTCTTCACAGCAGACTGAACGTAATGCCTATATCCAGAAATACCTGGTTGGCGGCGGAACAGGGACTACCGGTATCATGAGAAATGACCCAGGTTACACCTATGATCAAGCAAGATGGGTAGATTGGTCGACACCTAATTTGCAATAAGGGATTTTCCATGAATTGATGCGCCGGGGATGTAATATCCCCGGCGTATTTTTTAATGAGGTTGAAATAAGTTACAAAATTAAAAATGCCGGAGGCCGCTTTTGAAATTGCCACGTTTCACTCGCAATGACGGAGTCATTTTTTCGAATTCATATCTCTTATTTCTTTGTTGATACGGGCGGAGCACCATTGTCGGCCGCACATCGAGCAGTAGTCGGCCCCCCCGATTTCTTCAATCGGGACAGGCGGGTTAACTGTTTTACAAGCCTCATCGTGCATTCGCCCGGCGGTTTTCGGGTCAAGGGATTCGGCGAGATGTGTTTTCCAATCGAGGTTGAATCGAGCGATGCTCAAGAGTCTATCCCGCTCGGAGGCGCCTTTTAGGCCGCGGGCGAGGTCGGCGGCGTGAGCGGCGATTTTCGAGGCGATGACGCCGGTGCGAACGTCGTCGGCGTTGGGCAGGCCGAGATGCTCCCGTGGGGTGACGTAGCAGAGGAATGATGCGCCGTAAAAGGCGGCAGCAGTTCCGCCGATAGCTGAAGTGATGTGGTCGTAGCCGGGGGCGATGTCGGTAACGACGGGGCCGAGGACGTAAAAGGGGGCGCCATTGCAAATCTGCTGCTCGATTTCCATATTGTGCTGAATCTGGTTGAACGGCACGTGGCCGGGGCCTTCCACCATAACCTGACAGCCGGCTTCCTGTGCCCTTGCGGTTAGCTTGCCGATGGTTTTTAGCTCGGCTATTTGGGCGGCGTCGGTGGCATCGGCGATGCAGCCGGGACGAAGGCCGTCGCCGAGGGAAAAGCAGACGTCGTATTCTGCCATTATGGCGCATAAATCATCGAACATTTCGTATAGAGGATTTTGCTTATTGTGGTGCAACATCCATTTGGCCAAAAGCGCGCCGCCTCTGCTGACAATACCGCCGATGCGGCTTTCGAGCAGAGGGAGGTGTTCTTTTAAGAGACCTGCGTGGATTGTGAAAAAATCGACGCCCTGAGCGGCCTGTTTTTCGATTATCTCAAGGATTAGTGATGAGTTTACGTCTTCGACGGTTCTATCCTGTATGACCTGATAGATGGGGACAGTGCCGAAGGGGGCGGGGCACTGAGCCAACAGTTTTTGGCGGGTGTCGTCAAGGTCTCCGCCAGTGCTTAAGTCCATAATAACATCGGCGCCGGCGTCCAGGGCGACTCTCATCTTTTCAATCTCGGTTTCCACCGATGAGCTAATGCTGCTTGTGCCGATGTTGGCGTTTATTTTGGTGCGAAGCGCCCGGCCGATACCGATTGGCTCGAGATTAGTTTTAATGTGCAGCTTATTTGCCGGGATTACCAGTCGCCCGAGCGCAATCTCGTTGCGAACAAGCTCAGCATCGACGTTTTCAGCCCGAGCTACAAATTTCATTTGCCCGGTAATTGTGCCTTCCCGTGCAGATTGTAATTGCGTAGCCATCTTTAATCCTGTACGAAAATAAAAATCGTTTTGGTAGGAGTCCGGCGCTGCAGCGTGATGAATTAATCACTTTCCTACGCAGGCATACCGAAAAATCGGCTGTCCTGATCAGGTTCAAAGGGTTTTTTCTCAGACCCGCCTATATGCGGACCACCCCTAGTGAACAGTTCCTATTGTAACTTGTTGGCCTTGATAGTCAAATAAATATTTGAGCCGTTCAATGCAGCAATAAGGAGTTGAACCGACAATCGCGAGTCAGGATTTTGCAGCCGGTTTTGGTAACGAGGATGTTGTCTTCGATTCGTATGCCAAGTTTGCCGGGGATATAAACGGCCGGTTCAATCGTGAGGACCATTCCGGGGCGTAATTTATCTTTGCTGAGTGCTGAGATAATCGGCTGTTCGTGCACTTCCAATCCCAAGCCGTGTCCTGTTCCGTGGCTGTAGAGGGGCAGGTTGTATTTGCTAATCACTTTTTTTGCGGCGGCGTCTATCTTTTTAACTGTGACGCCGGCTTTTATCAATCTCAGCGCGGCGGCGTGCGCCCGATGCACGGCATTGTAAGCTTTCTTATAAAAAGGGTCGGGTCTACCGACAATGAAACATCTGGTTATATCGCAGCAGTAGCCGTTGAATCTGACGCCAAAATCGATAAGGACAGTATCATTTTTTTTGAGTTTTCTGGAGGTCGGCCGATGGTGGGGACGTGAGGCATTTGGACCGAAGGCAACAATGGTCTCAAAACTATTTGTCGCAGCGGCCCTGCGGATATGGAAATCCAACCTGCCAGCCAATTCGTTTTCGGTTGTTCCTGTTTTTATGTATGCGGTGGTTTGTTTGAGGGCCCGTGCGGCTATTTTGGCTGCTGCAGCGACGGCGGCTATTTCGCTGCTATCTTTGATTTTGCGGACAGATTCGATAATGTTATCAACTGTTTTAAGCCGGACCTTAACGTGTTTTTTTAACGCTTCAAAGACGGCAAGCGAAGAGGATTTTTCGACGGATATTGTCCGTACGGATTTGAGCTTTTTTATTAATGTTTCCACGGCCTTAGCCATCGGCCCGTCTCGTTCAATTATAGTGCAGAGGGGGCATTCATTTTTTGCCTGTTCGGTGTACCTGCCGTCGGTTAAAAGATAAACGGTACCGTCGGTAATCAGCGCCCAGCTATCATCGCCCAAGAAGCCGGTTGAGTAGGTTACGTTGGCCGGTTTTGTTACCAATAAGGATTTTATATGCTTTTTCTTTAACTGGTAGCGAATCGCTTTTATGCGTTTTTTTATTATCCGGGCGTTCATTTTGTACTGCTCACAACCTGATTAAAACACAATGATTACCATCATAGGGGTAAAAAATAAAGTTTTTTTTGCTCCGAAGTTTGGCTTTGCGCTTTTTAATTTTTATACTTGAATTAGGAAGCGGCTGGGGGGAAGCCGGGAGACACAAGTTGACGAGCCAGCTGATGATGTTTTCCGCGAGGGGGAGATAGTCAATAATATCATCTATTTTTACCAGGCAGGACGGCTTTAGCCGTCCTTTTTTTATTGTCTTGCCGAGGTCTTTCTTTGCCATTACAATGGGTAAACTTTTTAATTTTTTACAGTTTTAGTTTGGCAGTTAACTATGTTACCTATTCGGACAAGTATACGACCGTGGCGAACGCCATATGCAAATTACGTTCTGATAGCTGTTAATGTTGCAGTTTTTCTTTCGCAGTTCCACGTGGACCCGCAGACGCATCATCTTACCTATCGGGCATGGGTAGACTGGTTTATGCTCACACCCAGTCATCCGCATTTATGGCAGTTTATAAGCTATGCGTTCCTTCATGGTTCTCCGATGCATATTATCGGCAATATGTTTTTCCTGTATTTGTTCGGCAACAACGTCAATGACAAACTCGGTCATATTGGGTATCTGTGTATATATCTGGCTGGTGCGGTTTTTGCCGGTATTGGTCATACGGTTTTACATGTTAATCCCGTTCTTGGCGCCAGCGGTGCGGTCGCGGCGGTAACAGGAGCTTACCTTGTATTGTTCCCACAGACATTGATAACGGTCATATACTGGTTTTTCTTCATTGGGACGATAGAAGTGCCAGCATTGTACTTTATCGTCTTTAAGCTGATTTTGATTGATAATATAATAGCTAGGTTCCCCGGAAGTATTGCCTATGACGCGCATTTGGCCGGATATGCTTTTGGTGTCGCGGCTGTGCTGGTGTCACTTGCGACGGGTCTGGTTGCTGGGAGCAACTTTGATTTATGGGCGATGATAAAACGATGGAATCAACGTCGCCGTTATCGCGATGTTGTTTCGAGCGGTTATGACCCTTTTGCCGGCCGGCCAGCGGTTAAGCAAATAAAAGTGAAAGAAGTAAAGAAGACTGCCGCTCAGCAGCGGCGAGAGGAAAGAATCAAACAGCTTCGCAACGAAATCTCCAGCCGTATGCAGCAGCATAATTTATCCGCTGCGGCCAAGTCTTATCTGGAGCTTATCGAGCTTGACAGTGAGCAGATTCTTCCCCGGCAGCATTTACTGGATATAGCCAATCAACTCACCAGCGAGAGCAGGCATGCTGAATCGGCAGAGGCGTACGAGAAATTTTTAACACACTATGGCAATTATGAATATGTTGAGCAGGTTGAGCTGATGGTCGGCATATTGTATTCACGTTATCTCCGTAAGCCGGAGCTGGCGATAAAACATTTGCAGGCCGCGGCCCAGAAGCTTTCCAACCGAGGTCAGCAGGAAATGTGTAATGACGAGCTCGCCAAGCTGCAAAAATAAAATGAGCTATCACGGGTTTTTTATTCGCTTCCTTTGGCAGTAAATAGATAATCAACCTTGAGGGAAAAGTTCGAAACAATATAAGGACTGAGTTAATCTTGATACAATTATCTCACCGCTAAAACGCTTCCCACCAGCAAAATGGGGGGGAGTGCTTTTATTGCTTTTTGGATTGGGTGTCCTTATAAATTTCCAGGCGGTTTTGGATTCGGCCTGCCAATTGCTGTTGATTTGTCGCCTGTGCCAGGTCGAGTGCTTTTTGGGCGATTTCAACTGCCTCTGAAAATCTATCGGCTGCGGCGTAAGCAGCAGATAGAGTATCCAAAAAGTCAGGCCGGTTAAAGTCTGTAAGTTCACAAGCGCGGTGAGCAAGACGAATTGCCTCATTTGGATCGCTGAATTGTGTGTTCTCTTTGTCCGTCAAGAGCCAGGCCATATTGTTAAGCACATCAGGCCAGTCAGGTTTGAGTTCTAATGCCCTCTTCCAATGGTAACCGGCTTTTTCGAGATTACCCTGGAAGTAATGTATGGTTCCCACATTGTAATGCAGCGTGGGTTGGGTAGGATTAATCCTAAGCGATTCGGTCCAGTGCCTGACGGCTTCATCAGGATTCTTGCGACTGGCTTGCAAAGTTCCAATCCATTCATGAACTTGAGCTTGTTCGGGATTGAGTTGCAAAGATAGAGACCATTGTTTGACAGCTTCCTCTACTTTTCCCTGACGGGAAAGAACTGTACCCATATCATTAAGTATACTGGTATTGTTGGGTTCGATTTTGAGCATCTGAGAGTAGTGTTCAATAACCTGGTCAAATTTCTCCTGCTTGAGGAGTATCCATGTCAAACTCTCATGGCTATTAAAGATGACCTTTTTGTCAGAGCTTAGTCGGATAGCCTCGTTATAGTGAATAGAGGCCTCATTTAGCTTATCCTGTTTGAGAAGAGCTTCGGCTATATTATAATGTGCTTCGGCCATAAGGGGGTTGTATTCGAGAGCTTTGGTATAATGGGTAATAGCTTCTTTGATTTTACCCTCAGTGACCAAAGCGACTCCCAGATAATTATGGGCAATGTGGTAATTAGGTTTCAGACGCCATATTTCCGAGTCATTGGAATCGGATTGGTCTCTGTGTGCTAAAATTTGGGATGCGTGATATTTTAACGCATTCACATCATTTTGGTCAAAGGCGATATGACAAAATAATGCGTGAAGAGGTATCATATCTGGTTGGTCTTTGAGCAGTTTTTCACACTCAGATTTAGCTTGCTGGTATTTTTTTTCATCCATTAGAGTGAGGAGGTAAAAAAAGGCACGGTGAACATGGATTAAATCCTTTGGATCGGGGCTATTTTGGTCAAATTCGAAGGTTTCTTTTACTCTTTCAGCTGTTACATAGCCCAAAGACTGTAGGCGTCTAATGCTTTCGGCATTCATTGCCAATTTGCTATCAGCTAAATTTGAACGCTTATTTTCTTTCAACGTTTGCCTGAGATGATCCTGCATGAGCCGAGCTAAATTAGGTTGAATATTTGCCAAATTGTTGTTTTCTTTGCGGTCTATAGTCAGGTCATATAATTCCGGTTTTGGAGTTTGGATATATTTCCAACGCCTGCCAACTACACCCAATAATGGACTACAACCATATTTTGTGGGGTAAAGTGACTCACAATACACGTATCTTTTTCCTGTATTTACAGGCTGGCTTGCGAAGCAGCCAGATAAATCTTTGCCCTGAATGGATGATGGAATGGTTATTCCCAAAAAGCTGCATACGGTGGGAACGATGTCAATTAGGCCCACCACCTCGTCATTTATTATTTTATTCCGAGGACCATCGGGGATTTTCATTATCAGGGGTACTTTTATTGCGCTTTCGTATATGAAATAACAATGTGTTGCTTCTCCATGTTCTCCCAGCATTTCACCATGGTCGGCGGTAATAATGAGCAATGTTGAATCATACAAGCTCAGCTCTTTTAATTTTTTTATAACCTGGCCGATACAATAATCGGTATAGGCGATTTCACCAGCATAAAGGTTATCAGCGAAGTCCGTAGCGAAGGGCTCGGGCGGCTCATAAGGGTTATGGGGGTCAAAATAATGAAGGAAAAGAAAGAATTTGTCACGATGGTATTTCTCCAACCAGAGATTCGCATAACGGTTTGTTTCTTCGGCCTTTCGCTGGTTGTAAGAGAATTGCTTTTTCTTATTTTGCACCTCTATATCGTCTTGGTAAGTGTCAAAACCTTGGTCGAGACCAAACTGGGCGTCTAAAACGAAAGCGCTTATGAATGCCCCGGTGACAAAACCATTTGCGCGTAATATTTCCGCTAAGGTAAGGTTGGAATTTGCCAGCTTATAATTATTGTTATCATGGGCACCATGATAAGGAGGGATGGTACCAGTTAACATGGAACTGTGAGCCGGCAACGTTATAGGCACCGATGTAACCACATTTGTAAAAAGGACCCCGTTCTTCGCAACGGTGTCAATGTTAGGAGTGGTCTTGCGATGATAACCGTAGCAGCTCAGATAATCTGCCCGGCAGGTATCAATGCTGATGAGAACTATATGGCGAATTTCTTTCGGCCCAGAGTATAATTTAAGTAAAAACCATACCGCCCCGATGGCTATCAGCGTTAATCCCACTGATATAAGACACCGCAGCGAAAAAGTCCGGGTTTTTCCCAATATCTCACACATAATGCCTCTGCTTTTGACGCACCACCCGAAAATGGATGTGGATTCACCATTGCTTTTAAACCGCTGAGCGACAACCTATTATATTACCTTTACAGTTTGATTTGCCAGAATAATCTTGTTCTTGACAGGAAGGACAGATAAACACACAAATATTTCCATCCAACCTTTTATTCGTCATTCCAGACGTGAAAAGAGCCTTTAGTCATAAGCTATATCCTGAGCAAAAAGCTTATCCTGAATCTAACAGGCCTACAAGAAGTTTTTTAACTCACTATGGCAATTATGAATATGTTGAGCAGGTGGAGTTGATGCTGGGCATATTGTATTCGCGTTATCTTAATGAGTCGGAGTTAGCGATAAAGCACTTGCAGGCCGCAGCTAAAAAGCTCTCCGACCCCGGGCAGGTGAAAATGTGCGAAGGCGAACTCGCCGAATTACAGAGGTAAAGCGGACATCTGTTGGCTTTTTCCTATCTGCTGCCCACCTTAGTGATTTGAAGTAATATTTGGGGGAGAAAAAAGTTGACAATTACTAAGACGGGTGTTAGCTTGAAACCGATGGAATTGTTTCGTTTATTTTGAGAAATAAACCCTTTTTGGGAGACAGAGAAATGAAATCTCACACCAAATTTATCTATCTCTTTGTTGTTTCCGTTTGTTTGATAAACTTGTCGTCCGTGGTTTCTGCTGAGCAGGCCACTGCTTCGCCGCGGGGAATTGCTTCATCCGCTGAGGAAGGAGGAAATGAGCTATCTTTTCCCTATATTGCCGAGATAACCGGCGACAATGTTAATATTCGCTCAGGACCTGGTACAAATTATTACCATTGCGGTAAGCTCGACAGCGGTGACAGAGTAAAAGTAGTCGCCAGTAAATACAGCTGGTCTCACATTGTACCGCCAGCGGGGAGTTTTTCGTGGATTTCAAAACAATATGTAAGCGTAGATTCGGATAATTCTCGTATTGGAACAGTTACGGGTGATTCTGTTCGTGTCTATGCAGGCTCTAATTTTCTCAAGCCGATACACTCCACAACTGTGCAGTTAAAACTCGACAAGGGTGATAAGGTGGAGTTAACAGGCGAGGAGATGGACGATTACTATAAAATTACTCCACCGACCGGTGCCTACCTTTGGGTGCTTACAAAGTATACCAAGCCGCTGGGAGCTGTTGTTAGGGAAAGGGTTAGTGTTAAACCAAAGGCCAGGAGCAAAGTTGATGTTCCTGCAGATGTTCCTACTGTTGTTGTAACGAATTCTTCAGTCGAGTCTAAGAAGTTAAAGGAATATTATGTTTTGGCAAAACAAATCAAGGCCGAACAAACCAGACCGATAACCCAGCAGGATTATACGGAGATAAAGAAAGCACTTGCTGAGATTGCCAACAACAAAGCGGCTGGTAAGGCTGCACGTTATTCAGAGTTTGCGATAAAGCAGATAGGGCGTTACGAATTGGCTTATGCGGCGGACAAGGCAGTTCAGTTTCAGGATTTACAGTTGCAGAATGTTTTTGATCGCATAGAAAAGGCGCGTGCCGCAGAGTTGGCACAGGTTCCCAAGCTTGGTGGATTTGTGGTGATAGGGCAGTTTCAAACTTCGCAAGTTTTTGGACCGGAGCAAGTGCTGAAACATTATCGCATAATAGACAATACAGGACAAACGGTTTGTTATGCCGTACCAGAGGGTTTGGTATCGCAGGTGGATTTTAGCAAATATGTGGGTCGCAAGGTCGGACTAGTGGGGACAGTTGAGCCGTATCCACAAACCAAATGTGCTTTGGTTCGATTTACCGGGATAGCTGAACTGAAGTAATAATAGCCGGCTGCGATATTATGTTATCAGTCTTGGTTTGGAATAAGGCTTTCCTTGTTATTTTTAAGGGCTGGGTGCGCCGAGAATTTTCACAGCTTCATCTATGACGGGCAAGGGAGTGGTTGTTACTTTTGGGTCATACACGTCTCCGGCAACCTTCATTTTGACGACAGCGTGTCCAAGACCTTCGGTTAAAGACTGTAAAATAGAAGGCTCAGAGGTAGCGAGGCGGCGGCCCCGTGCAAAAAGAACCAAATCGGCATTTCGGTTTTGCAGGTTTACCCAACCTGAGCCATTAAAGGCAACAGCTTTACCTGATAGATCGAGCTGCTCAAGGAACAATCTATTGTGTTTAATGTAAGAATCAATAAGCATCTGTTCAAAAGCAAAATCTTTTGGCTTTGTCATTTTTAGTACGTATAGCAGTTTAGCAAGTGGAGACAGTTTACCAACCTGCATATCTGTTATCAAGAGACGGCATCGGCCAATGTTCGGTAAGCTTTCACTAGTTCGGCCGGCGAGACTCAATACACCGTTCATTTTACCGCTGGTGGTGTTATTGCCGGAAGATTCTTTGGAATTTGTGTTTTCAAGGAATTGCTTTAAATCGATATTGTCAAACCCCAGCTGCAGCAGATACTCCAGTGCTGCGTCGGTCGAACGTTTCAATTCGAACTTACCTATCAATCTGCCATCATAACAATCCGCAGTGAGGTTTTTAGCCTTCCAGCTTTGCCCGTTGGGGTCATAGTAAGTATCTGCTGTTAGGTCGGTTAGCAATTTACCTTTAATATTGAGATTATCTGCGTTAAAAGTGATATAACCGCTTGAAAGCTCAGGTTGACCGCCATTGAGGTTGTCGTCGACCAGCATTATTTGGCCGTTTACTTTTAAGGTTGAGATGTTTGACATTATCAGGGTATTATCGGTAACAGTTGCGGTGATATTTTCCAGTGTAACAGCATTCTTTGATATCGTCAGCCTGCCAGTGATGCCCTTTATGGGATAGGTGAATGGCTCAAAGTTGACACTGTTACCACAACAATCCATAGTTATTTTATAATCGGGGAGGTCTTCGCCGCCGGTCTTGTTCATATTGACGGTGAGATTTATCTCTCCCTCGGGCTGCAATTCAGAGACGATATTTTTCAGCCGCTGCGGGAGCAGAGAGATCAATTCATCATTTAGCTGTGCATGTTCAGCATTTAATGACAAGTTATAGCGGGATTTTTGAGCTTTGTCAGCGGGCCAGATTCGGCCTGTCAGAGAAACCAGGGCCTGATTATAACGGCCTGTGAAATCTTCGATTTGTATAGCATCGGGCGTGATAACGGTCTTCGCCGATACGTTAGAGACAGCTATCGGGAAATCGTTTGCCTTCAAAGAGGTTTTTTTGAGAGAAACATCAGCGATGAAACTTGTCCGGCCAGAATTCTGTTCGGGTGTGAAAATCTTTATGTCGGCGTCGGCGAGACCGGTCATATTAAGCTGGTTGTAAAAATCACTTTCTTTATCCGGCAGGCTGCGGGCCAGTGTCGAATCCAAGGGGATATCCTTTGCTTTAACTGAGATTTTATATATTGGACGCTCTGTTTTGTAAGCTGTTACTTTACCGTTTATGATTATTTTACGGTCATTTGCCTGCGAGGTCACATCCGAAACAGTTATACTGTCGCGAGTAAACAATAACTTTCCCGAGAGGTTTTTTAATGGATAGGAAAAGCGACGGTACGCAGCTTCGACACCGAGTAAGTTAACCGCCAAAATTACTTCTTTGTCGGTTTGTGAACGTCGACCACGTTTGTAATCTATTGCCACAAGACCGCTTGGGGAAAAAGCGGACCAGAATTTTTTCTGCTTTGTGCTTAAAGCACTGTACAAGTCGTTATCTAAAGTCATATTGCTGCTTGTAATCTGGATTTGGTATTTCCAGTTTTGACCAAAATCCTGAGACCAGCCGTTATAAATTATCTTAGTGTCACCGTGTCTGCCACACAGGTTGTTTAGAACAGCACCTTTTTCTGTGAGATCTATTTGGCCCGTCAGTTGTTTTACTGGATACGGGAAGCGGCGGTCGCAAATGGAAATATCTTTACAGAGGATTTTGCCGGTTAATGTGCTTTCGCTTAGCTGTTCTAAACTGCCGCGGACCAGGAGGTCAATGGCAACTGTTCCAGAAGGTGAATATCGGTTAAAAAATCTTTGCAGAGCAGCAAATAAGCCCGGCTTGCCTGACAACGCTTTTCTGTCAGCAACAAATGTATCTCCAGCTGGATAGTTTCTGCTGTGCAGGTATTCTATTTTAAGCTTCAGAGAGTAAGCGTTGTTGCGGTCGTAATTCAAGTCGGCGTCAAGAGCATTAATCGTCCAGGCCTTCTCAAAAGCGGGGATATCAGCAGAAGATATTCCGCCGGTAATTTTAACCCTGCCGGGTTCACAAAATCCAGTCAATACACTTTTGCCGCGGCCAGCTCTATCAGCTGTAGTTATATTAAAGCTGTAGCTTTTACGGGTCTTTCGGGCCGGGTTAAATTCTGCATTGATGGGTACCGCTGCAACGGCTTTGACCTGGCCGTATGAGACTTTGCTGTATTGTAGTGTTCCCCTCTTAAGTCGGATGGCGGGTATTTTTCCTACAACAGCTTTGGGTGATTTCAATCCGAATTTGGAAATATTCCACCGGCCTGTGTCCAAATCGTGCTGGGCATCGAAAACAAAATCTTTGACGCTTATTTTCTTCAGCCGAGGATTTAGTAATAGTAAACTACCTATACCAAAGCGCGCGTATACAGTTTTCGCTTTTAGTATGGTATCGTCATAATTTTTTTGTTGTTTAGGTTTGATTACGAGCCCCCTGATGAAAACAGAGCCGTTGGTATTAAAGTCAACCGACTCGGTCGTAATCTCAGTGTTAGTCAACTCAGCAATCTGGTCAAGAGCGATTTTACACAGAATCCTGCCTGTTAATATGGAGAGAAGCCATAGGCAAAAGACCAGAAGCAGAATTCTGAAGGGCCAGGAGCGAAAAATTCCTGCCTTGGTGGATTTGTTTGAGTTTACCGGCACTTTCTGTAGCCTTTAAGCGTATAACGTATAGTTCCAAGTTTTTCTACTAACTATATCGTCCTTTTAATTGCCTTGTTTGCAATATCCCTCCGGCAATAAGCGCCGTCGAATTTTATTTTATCTACAGCTTCATACGCCTTTGCTTTTGCATCCGCTATATTTTGTCCCATAGCCGTTACACCTAGCACTCTACCGCCGTTAGTAACAAGACTCTCATCTTTGACAGCAGTGCCTGCATGAAATACAGCAACATCACTAAGTTTTTCGGCTTCAGTTATGCCGGATATTATTTTGCCTTTTTCATATTCTCCCGGATAACCGCCAGAAGCGATGACCACACAAACAGCGGGTCTTGGGTCCCATTGCAGTGTGACTTCATCCAGTCTGCCGTCGCAAACCGCCAACATAATCTCCAGCAAATCACTTTTTAGCCGCATCAGAATCGGCTGAGTTTCCGGGTCTCCGAAGCGGACGTTAAATTCGAGCACTCTTGGTCCTCCAGCAGTAATCATAAGTCCCGCATACAGCACGCCTTTATACGGTGTTCCATTGCGATTCATACCATCGACCACCGGCACGAGGATTTCACGTGTTATTTTTTCCATCATCGCGTCAGTAATCACCGGCGCCGGGCTGTAAGCGCCCATCCCGCCGGTGTTTGGCCCGGTGTCACCATCTCCGATTGGCTTGTGGTCCTGCGATGACTCCATAACATAAATATTTTTTCCGTCCACAAAAGCCAATATCGAAGCTTCTTCACCGAGCAATTTGTCTTCGACAACGATTTTATCACCCGCCGAGCCGAAGATTTTGTCACACATTATTTTTTCAGCTGCTAAAATACCATCAGCAGGGTCGTCACAGACAAAAACACCTTTACCCTTCGCAAGACCAGCTGCTTTTATCACAACCGATTCGTCCCTGCTTGCTATATATGTCTTGGCATCAGCAAATCTCTCGAAGACCTGTCCTTCTGCGCTGGAGATGGCACTGGAGCGCATCAGTTGCTTTGCAAAAGATTTATCCGCTTCAAGCTGTGCGGCACCTCTGCTGGGGCCGAACACTTTTTTTCCGGCAGATTCGAAGGTGTCAGTCAATCCTGCTGCAAGCGGGTCTTCAGGTCCGACTACTACGAGAGCTATGTTGTTTTGTCTGGAAAAGTCCACCAGCTTGTCAGTTTCACTGACACTAATGGAGATATTCTCTCCACACTGAGCTGTGCCAGGGTTGCCTGGGGCGATATAGAGTCTGTCTAAATTTTTCGATTGAGCCAGTTTCCATGCAATAGCGTGCTCACGTCCGCCGTTACCGATTAGTAATACATTCATAAAACAACCTCGAATTAGACTACCATGTAGCATTGCTAAAAGCAGCAATCTACCAAAATCATACGTTTTGCTCAAGTTGATTATTGATAATCGTTGGTTTTGGTGTTATCCTGTTGCCAATATATTTAAGTGCTCCCGCTTTGCGGGAATCCAAGGAAGATAATGTTATGGGATTATCTTGGTTGCTGGTATTAAAGATAGGAGTATCTCTTGCAGGTGTTCTTATAGGCGTAGGTATGTTCTCGGACATTTCCTGGGCTACGAAACTGAAGTTGACCGCCACCTTGTTGCTTGGAATTGTACTGATAGGTCTTTTAGCTCCCTTAGGAGCGCCAGTTGAGCCGTTTGGATTTATATCTGTGCCGGGCTTCACCGGTTCAGTGATTCTGGTGTGTCTGGCGATTTTAGCTGGTTTTATTGGTTATTTTATTTCCTGGCCTTACGGCCAAGAAATCGGCATTTTGGCGGTACCTTCCGGTCTTGCTGTCTGGGCGGTGCGCGGTGGTAATATGGCAGAGTTGATGCGGCTGAATCCAACTATCGCCCAGCGCCAGGAACTGCTTGCATCGCTTAAATGGGAGCCATTTTTCTGGCTGGCTATTGTTGCTGCAGGATTTGCCGGCGTAATTGTTGGGCAAAAAATCGTCGCAAAGCCCAAACCGAATGAAAGTCAGGGAAAATCAAAGTCTAAGGCAAGTGTGCATTTGAATGCGGTAATTTCTGTAATTGGCTCAGTTTTAATAACTCAGTTGTGTATCGGGGTATTCGCCCAAAATGTTAGAGTGGCCAGCCCCAGATTCGGCTCGGTGGTGGCTCAACCGGCTACCGGCCAGATTGTTTTTGCAGTGTTGGTTTCATTTGGAATAGCTGCTTTCATCATTAAGAAATTTCTTGATGCCAGTTATATCTGGCCAATGACGGCTTCAGCTTTGGTAACCGGATTTGCTATTATTACTTACCTTAAGCAAGATACCTTGCAGTATCTTGTCGAATACCACCCCCCGGTCTTTTTCTCTAGTGCGGTTACTTCCATTTTACCCGTTCAAATAGTGGCTTTTGGTGTATTGGGTTCAGTTGCGGGCTACTGGCTGGCTGTTCGTTATAGTTGTTGGCGGGAACACCTATAAAAAGGCCAATTAGAGAAGGGCCGCAAATTTAATTTATCTTTTTTTCAACCTACATCTTTACGGTAAGTATATAATCTGTATACAGTTACGCATATACAGTCCTATAATTAATCTTTATTGCCTAAACAGAAGTAAAAATGGTTATTTTAGCCCTTGGAATTAGCCGAAAATACAGTTGAGCCAAAAGGTTTGTTTGCTGGACGTTGTTTTAAAGCCGTTTTAGAACAAGGGTGTATAAAAGCATTTGGCTGGCAGAATAACGAACAGTCAGCGGGCTTTCTTAGTAGAATATAAATAAGACCAGCCGACAAAAGGAATTGAAAATGTTGGTTCTAAGCAGACAAAAAGATGAGTCGATTATGATTGGCGACAATGTCGAGATTACCATTGTTGATGTCCGCGGAGATAAGGTTCGTCTTGGTATAGCAGCCCCAAAGGATATACCGGTTCATCGCAAGGAAGTATACGAGGCGATTCAGCGCGAAAAAAGCGAGCAAAAAAAGGCTTAAAGACAATAAGTGCCACTGCCGGGGAATCTGGTGTTATTAGATTTTGCACGCCGTTTTAATCTACAACAGGAATCCACGAAACATATTTTATTGCGTTTGATGCCCCCGATGCACTTTGACATCCAGGTATTGAACTCCCCATTCCAGAGCCTCGTCATGGGAATTGAAGAAAACGTCAAGCCGGTTTCCTCGGATGACACCACCTCTGTCAAGGACTTTTATGGGTTTGCCATTGTTGTAGCCGGAGATGAGCATTTCAGTGCCGAAGCAGTATTTTTTGTCGGCTGCAACGAAGACATCACCAGGGCATATCTTGTGGCCACAGGCAGTGTAACCATCTGAATATTCGCCGCAGCATTTTTCGCACGGGCAATAGGCGGTTACACGCATTCGGACGGTTTGCCATTCATTGCTTTGCTCCAGAGTCGGCTTGGGATTAACAGTAGTGCTGAGTAATGTTATGCTTCTATCTGTTTTTGCATAGAGTACACCGATGATAAAGACAGGGGCGCAAATAATTATTGTAAGCAAAATCGTAACAGGTATGACCTTCTGGCCGTAAACACTGTTATCTATCGTTTTTTTCAACAGGTATCCCCTCCGTAATCAGTTTATTGGATTCACAGTGAGTCCATACTGCTTTCCGCTTTTTGGTTGAGCACACCCCATCCTTGAAATGTTGATAGCATTATAACACAAAGGCGTTTTCAATGCAATGAAATAGCTATAAAGCGACGTTTAAGAGGTCGATAGCAAGCTTTTGACAGAGATACGAGTAAATTTATAGGACTGTGGCGAAAAAGTTTTTCGCCGTGAGCGGCCTTATTATGTGCGAAAAAAAATGGGCTGCAAGCAATCCTGCTTGAGGCCCATTGGTTGATAGTGAGACTTAATTATCCTCTTTATTCCACTACTTCCACCTGTGAAAATTCCGGAACCAATAAATTATAAACAAGTATCGCATTTTCGTCTTGAAGACGAATGCATCCCTGAGAACCTGCGATACCTACTCCTTTGGGGTCTTTTGTTCCATGAATGGCGAAGCCAGTGCGACCTACGGCATCTCCTTTGAGACCTTCAAGTCCTATCCACCTCGAGCCCAAGGGATAATCCGGATCAATCGGGTCATATGTCTTGCCGGATACGGGGTTTGTCCATGTGGGAGATATCATCTTACCGCCCGTCTTTACTATCCAAAGCCCGGTCGGCGTTTCCATACCCGGTTTACCGAGACCGACGGTAAAGCTGCGAACAAAAGTATTCTGAAGATACAAATCCATCGTGAAAGTCGAACGATGTACCCTCACATGGAACGGGCCGTTAATTACCTTTATCGTTTCTCCGGCCCGAAGCGTCTCAGGACGTCTGATGTTGTTAATCTCCATAATTATCTCGTACGGAACTTTACAATTCTTGCCGATTGTCGAAAGCAAATCACCGGGTTCGACTTTATAAGGACTGCAAAGATTGTCCTGAGGAAAAATCCTCCTGCTGAAAAGCCATGTGTCTGCAAGTTCTGAAAGCTTCCCTTTAACAAGTGCTCGCTGCTGCTCACTCATAGGCAACAGCAACGTCTCACTCAACCTGTCGCGCGTTTCTATAATCTTCGCAGGATTCTCCTCAAGGTATGAAATCGCCTCGGAAATGAGCTTTGCCGACCTCGGATTATCCTTTGCGGTTGGCTGCGAAAACTTTAACAAACGCGGTTCTGTTGCAGCTTGTACGGTTTGTATAGCAGGTGAGATTATTTCGTTCTCCAACTGCCTTCCAGCATCGAATGAAGTCGCAACTGCTTTGGCCGGGCCGAAAGCATGACCTCTGTAAATGAAAGCAATCGTCGCAGCGATAATCAACAGTGCCGAAATGATATATATCTTATGGTCTTTTCGTCTATTGCGCCAGTTAGCCATATTTTTATTCTCCTATTATGTCTTTAATTACTTTTACGGATTCATTATGATTACTGCTACTTTGTTTAGTCTTTCTATGTCGCAGGCCGGCTTAACCGTTATATCCCACAGCAGCGGATTTTCTTTGTCTCTCCTGCATTTGGCCACCGTTCCTATAATTATCGGTGCATCTAGGAAACCCGGCTTTTTGCACGCATAGACGTTATCCCCGATTTTGATTTTATGCTTTGTAGGGACTAATTGAACTTTTGCTGAATTCTTGCCATCACCCTGGATTACTGTTTTCAATTCTTCAATCTCTGCTGCTATATTAGATGTTGTCTCTGTAATCAGCTCGACTCTGGCGGTACGGGGTGAAATGTCGGATATGGTTCCAATGATACTGTTGTCACCCAGAACGAATTGTTTTTTTTGAAGACCATCGTTTTGGCCTCTATTGATAATGAACCCTTCGGCAGAGGCTGTAATTACATCAGCAAGCATCAACTTGGCGCCGTCCAACGGACGTCTGTTGCGTAATCCTGATAGCTCTTCGACTTTTTGTCGTTCCTGGTTCAGCTCTTCTGCAAGGTTTACAAGGTGGTTCTGGAGCTGTTCGTATTTTATGCGGCTAACTACGTCTGCAAGCTGCGGTTGGGTACGGGCTGAGAGGGAGATTGTTCTGCCGATACTTAATGGCCGGTGGAAGATGCGAGCGAAAGCGAATTGGAATTTATTTGTCAGACTCTGTGGTGTGAAGAAAAAGATAAGTCCCCCTAACATAAACCAGGTGAATAACATTCCCCTCGGGATGGTCTCCAACCGCATAGTATTGTGTTTGGGAGTCCGGATTCTGCCCTGTTTCCTTGCCATATCACCTGCTCTTAACCCAATATCTGTCGAGAAACGACTATATTTAGTCATTAATCGACTTTACTTTTCATTCCCATTCGTACTCGTCGTGGTCCATCGTATCCTTCCATACTTCCAGGTTTTCGAGGTATACGCTGGTACCGCGAGCTACACAACTTATCGGGTCATTGGCTCGTTCTACTTTTAATCCTGTTGCATTCGCCAGTGCGGTGTCTATTCCCCGCAGCAGTGACCCGCCGCCGCAGATAATAATACCGTTGTCTATCAAATCCGCCGCAAGTTCGGGCTCGGCCTTGTCTAAAGTTCTTGTAACTGCATCTATAATTGCAGCGATTGGCTCCTGAAGAGCTTTGCGGATTTCCTCACTTGTTACGACAATTTTTCTTGGCAGCCCCGAAATCGTGTCCCTTCCGGCTACCTCTATTGTTAATTCCTCCTTCAATGGGGCGGCTGAGCCGATTTGTATCTTTACTTTTTCAGCTCTTCGATCGCCGACGAGCAAATTATAAGTCTTTTTGAGATGATTAATCACTGCTTCGTCCATATCGTTACCACCGACACGGATTGATTCACAGTTTGTAATATCCGACATACTTATTATTGCTACTTCTGTTGTTCCACCGCCAATATCGACAATCATCGAGGCTGTTGGTTCTGCAATAGGCAGTCCTGCACCCATACCTGCTGCTATTGGTTCACTAATCAGGTAAACTTTCCGCGCGCCTGCACGTTCACCGCTTTCGATGACTGCTCGCCGTTCCACTTCTGTTATTCCGCTCGGTACGGCAATTACTACTCTTGGCTTGACCATATTGTTACCGTTACGCACTTTTCTGATAAAATATCCCAGCATCGCCTCAGTTACTTCGAAGTCGCTGATTACTCCGTCTTTTAGCGGTCTTATTGCGCTGACTGAGCCGGGTGTTTTGCCCAGCATCTCACGCGCAACCAGACCCACTGCTTGTCCTTTGTGTATAACGACGTTGGTTCCTTTGTGAACAGCAACTACGGAAGGTTCATTGAGTATGATACCTTTATCCCGGACACAGACCAGCGTAGTACACGTACCGAGGTCGATGCCCATATCTGTGCTGAATCTGCTTAAGATTGTATCCAGTAGCACTTCCGTCTCCTTTCACGAATTTCACTTATCGGGCATAAACATCGGCATATTCATTTGCAACAACGCGTCTCATTTTGTTTCTATGCTTCGGCTTAATGTTCTTGTTTCGGTCTTATCAAAGTTGCCGCTCTTATCGAAGTTGTCGGTCTTGTCAAGTAGTCGCTTTACGCGTGATTTGCCTTTTCACGTATGCCTAAAAGGCATTCTAAAATGCAGTATTTTTATAGGACCAGCTAATGTTTTGAGTCTTATAAATAGAAAGATGTGAATGCCGCTTGGCAGGATTTGGCGGAGACTATCGTTGCTGTAAGTCTTTAGGATAGTAGATGGATGTAGGCGGAATATTGAATTTTCTACACAACCCTTCTACGAGAGCATCCCCTCTTTTTATCTGGAAATCGGTTGGAAGAGTAGTTTTGCCGTCAGATATAATGCAGATGCGGACAGTCTGGCTGCTGCTACTGCTGCCTTGGTATCGCTGCGGTGTGATTGACAACTGCTCTTGCCATTTTTCAGTTGGTTGTATTTGCCCGTCGGCAGCACCGAAACCGTTGCAGATAACAAAGTGGCAGTTAATGTCATCTGGATTAGTCAGGCCGTTGAGCGATGCTAATTGTTTTATGTTGCCGGCCTTAGTCCCGCTGTAGTAAACCTCTATACGGTTCCAGCGGTATGGGGATCGTTCGACTCGTGAGACAATAATTTTTTCGATAGGTTGGAGATGATAATAGCTTGAGAGGCAGAATGCTCCTGCCAGGGGGGGGTTGTTGCCAAGAGACATTAAGATTATTGTACCGACAATCATCGAGACCAGCAGTGCCGCAAAGATTTTAGCTTTCCTTGGCCGAATTGACATAATTCACCCCTTGTTTATCGGAACCCCATTTTGTGATGTATCACACCCATCCACCACAATGTTTGATTAATATCCGCTTTACGGCCAATCCGTATTTTGTTATCGGTTTTGCAAAAGAGCCACTTAACGTGAATTTGCTTTTTCGTGCATACCTGTAATAATTTTATTGTTTGGTATTGTTATAAGGTGCTTCTGCTTAGTCCACCCCAAACAACCTACATTTAAATTATACAGTTTAAACACCTAAGTGCCTAATAAGTGATTCCAAACAGGCAGATAGATTATGGTTGCCTTAAGAGTAATAATTGAGGCCGATATTATAATCGCTTGTAACGTGGTCCACCGGTGCCTTCCGGCGCGGTCCACCTGATATTGTCGAAGGGGCATTTTCTCTGGCAGGTTTTGCAGTGCAGGCAGTTGGATGGGTTGGCTGGTTTTACCTCATCGTGGACTGTTTCATATACTCCCGCGGGGCAGAATGTAATGCACGGGCTGTTGAACCTCGGAGTGCATTTTGTTCGACAGATAAATGGGTCTAAAATTTTAAGGTGACATGGCTGTTCCTCGCGATGTTCGGTTGCCGCCATTGCCGTAAAAGTATCTTTATCATACTGCTGCTTGGGCTTTAATTTGTATCGGGCAGTAGTCATTGCTTTGTAGTCTTCTTCAATCTTAAATTTGGGCAAGAGCCCACCTAAAATAGAAAACGGCATCCCCAGTAAAGTCCCGAGCTTTGCAATCGTCTGACGAAAGTTCCTTGCTGATTTCATCTCTTTAGCAACATTAGAACAATCGATTAAGTCGGTATATCTTGCTGCTGCGGTCAGTGGTTTGTCGAAAGTTTCAGCAATTGCCTTTGCTGCTGCAATTCCTGAATCAATAGCATTGTGCAGACCTTTGATTTTGAACATATTCACAAAGCCGGCGCTGTCACCAATTATCACACAGTTACTTTTACCAATGTGGCCGGTTTGCGGGTCTCTTGGCACGGCATAGTATCCGCCTTCGGGAATCATTTTTGCGCCGGCCTCTATCACTGTGCCGCCATCGATAAATCGTTTTACGAACTTATGGTTTTTAAAGTTTGTCAGCGCATCCTGCGGATTAAAATCGTAATGCTTCCAATCGGCGCCGACAATCATACCTACGGCGATATTATCGTCACCGGCGGGGTACATTATTCCGCCGCCAAACATCCCCGGCCCTAAAACCGGTGTCCAGATGGGATAACCCATAGCGTGAACGACGCGTCCCGAAGTGAATTTATTATACTGCTCACTACTTACCTTTATGAGTTCCTTGACACCAACCGAATAAAGCTGATGCGACCTTCTTTGCAGACCGGCTTTTTCGATAAATTTTTCAGTTAAAAGCCCGTCGCACCCCTCGGCAAGCACAACAAAATCGGCGGATATGGTTTCACCTTCGACGAAATTCGGCTGCTTTTGCCCCTCTTTGTCAAGCCCCTGGTCGACAAGCTTGATACCTTCTGTTTTTTTTGTGGATTCGTCGATAATGATATCATCAGCCGCAAAACCGGTCAGAACTTCGACACCGAGCTCTTTTGCGAGCTGTCCCATCCATTTGGTCAGCTTGCTTATCGATACAATATAATCGTCTTTGTGCATCATCTGACCGAGGCCCAGTCCTAATTTTTTGGCGAGTTTGATCGCAAAGAAAATATTAAGTGACATTTTCTTTCCCAAGAAGAACATCACATTATTTTTACTGACCTTCTCTGCCAGCACATCTTTTGCTGACTCACTGTCCCGCCATCCCGGCGCTGCGAAATCCAGCAGTGTGTGAAGCGGTTCGGCTTCCAGAGTTGCGCCGGAAAGATTGTGATTACCCAGGTCAGAGGCCTTTTCTATCACACAAACCTCGATATTCGGCTTTTGCGCCTTGAGTTGTATTGCACATGACAGGCCCGCCGGTCCTGCGCCGACTATCAAAACCTGAACCTTATTGTAATCTTTGTCGTCTGACACTTTTTTACATAGTCTCTAATATCTGAACTAACTGCGGCACTATATCTTCAACGTTGCCGATAATATAATAATCGCATTGCTTAAATATCGGTGCATTTGGATCGCTGTTGATAGCAACTATAGTCTGGGTATTCGCGACGCCTATCATATGTTGAATGGCTCCGGATATTCCCAGAGCGATGTAAAGTCTTGGGCTGATGGCGGTGCCGGTTTGTCCTACCTGGTGTAAACGCTCAGCAAAGCCCTGTTCAACCGCTGCTCGGGAAGCACCTCTTTCGACACGAGTCCCCAGTTTTTTACCGAGATAATCGCAGAGCAAACTCACAAGCCGTTCGTAATTATCCCTGCTTTGCATCCCCTTGCCGCCGCTGACGATTACCTCAGCACCTAGGTTAACAACGCCAGCGCCTGTCTCTGTTCTTATGATTTCCAGACTGATATCGTCATCACAAAGTTGGACTTTATGCTTGATGATTTCTCCTGTTCTTGACTGGTCCGGCGGCAGTCTCTTCATAACTCCCGGTCTTGCCGTAGCCATTTGTGACTTTGAATCTTTTGTGCAGATAGTTGCCATTACATTGCCGCCCAGAGCCGGCCTTGTTTGCAGAAGGATGGCTATTTGACCCATTCGTGAACTATCCCCGATGTTGAATGAAGTGCAGTCGGCTGTGAGCCCGCAACTGGTCCTGTAAGAGACCATTGGTGCAAGTATTCTGCCCTGTGCCGTCGCACCGAGCAGGACAATTTGTGGCCAGTATTTGCTGATGCAGTTGGCAATAGCTTTGCGATATGCTATTGGGTCGAATGCACCAAGTAGTTCATCCTCAATGAGGTAGACATTATCTGCACCACTGGCAATTAACTCTGTTGCCATCGATTCGACTTTATGCCCCGCCAAACATACGCCCACTTTAGTCTCTAAAGAGTCTGCAAGCTCGCGCGCTTTGCTTACAAGTTCATACGTCGCAGAATGTACTGAACCTGAATTGTGCTCAGCGACGACCCAGACCTCTCCGGTAAAACTGGATCTGGTTAGGTGCAGTCCATTTATCATATCATCAAGCGCTTTTTTATGGAAGCGCTCGCCTGCAGCGGCGAAAAGCTTTTCCTTAATGTCGTTATCAATCTGATTTATTTTGCTAATGCCAAGTTCTTTTAGAGTCCTGGACAGAATTTCGAAATCCTCATTTTCCTTTTTTGTTCTTTCAAAACTTCTGTCAAACCTATCCGCTCGCCTGCTTGGTAAAATATAGCGATTTACTTGGCCGCTATCGTCGTGATTAAGTTCTGCTTCTTTGTTTTTGAATCTTTCAACGAGCACTTTAGCTAATGATTTTGCATCATCAACCCGCCTGCATTTTCTGGGGCTTTTACCCGGTGGGAAAACACGGATAACAGTTGTCTTCGAACCTTTAGCGCCGATGTAACTCGCTTTGATATCGCCACCGCTCCAGCGAATAATTTTCATTTTGCTTGCTCGTCGTGTTGCTGCAAATGTTGTAAACAGTGGATATTCGTATTTGGCAACGGTGACTACCGCTGGCAATTTTTTAACGGTAACCACTTGGCTGCCGCCACTGATAATACATTCAAATTCAAAACGGCCGTCCTTGAATTCAGCTCCTGTGACGTAGGCTATGCACGGTAAAGACAAATCCTCAGCTACTTGCGGAGGTACTTGGGCAGTATCACCATCCACCGATTGCATCCCGCAAATTACATAATAATCGCTGTTATTCTTGAAGAAATCTTGAACAATCTTTCTGATAGCGGACGCTAATGGATTCGCAGTTGCCCACGTATCGGCTCCGCCTAAGGCCTTGTCAGTTAAAAGCACTGCCATATCAGCACATCTGCTGAGACTATATCGTAGAACTTCTTCGGCCATTGGAGGCCCCATAGTCAAGGCGATGATTTTGCCGTCCGCGTCACCGCTTTTCTTTTTCATATAGTTTGCAAGGGCCAGTGCCTGCGTGTCCAACTCATTAATTACACTGGCTAGACGACTTCTGATGAGTGTTCCGGTTTCAGAGTCAAACGCGTTATCGGTGATTTGTGTTACGTCGGGAACCTGTTTTACTAATACTATATAATTACTCATATTTTTTATTGCGCGTATCGTATCTTGTTTTTAACCGGCTCAACACTATATGCTGAAAAATTTATTCCGGGCCGACGAGGTAAATATATCACTGTTGGTAGTTTTTGCAAATGTTATAAATTCGCTTTTCTATGCAGTTGTAGTCTTATATGCAGCCGAAAATTTGATTTATAGCTTGTTTTGGATTATAGAATAGTATCTAATAGCAATTTTGATTGTTTGAGAAGTAAATGTAAACACAGATTAATTATTATGAGGTGAACAGAAATGGCGGATTTGAAAGCACTGGCAGAGGCAATTATTAAAGGCGACCAAAACACTGCGGTGGCAATTACTAAAGCTGCTCTCAGTGAGGGAATGACGGCTAAAGACATTCTCGATAACGGATTAATTGCTGGGATGAACGTTGTTGGTGCCCGTTTCAAAAAGAACGAAGTCTACATACCCGAGGTGCTTATTTCCGCGCACGCAATGAAATCGGCAACGGAAATACTTGAGCCGGAGCTTGCAAAGGCCGGTGTTGAGCCGATAGGAAAGTTTATGATAGGAACTGTGATGGGTGACTTGCATGATATAGGTAAAAATTTAGTGTCGATGATGTTAAAAGGGGCGGGATTCGATGTTATTGATATCGGCATTGATGTTAAGCCCGAGATTTTTGTTGAGAAGGCCAAAGCCACAGAGGCGCCGTTGATTGGTATGAGTGCACTTTTGACTACTACGCTGCCTACGTTAGACAAAACACTGGAGGCGATGAAGAACGCTGGCATTACCGCTAAAATACTGATAGGTGGCGCTCCTGTAACGCAGAGTTATGCTGATAAAATTGGAGCTGACGGCTATGCGCCGGATGCCGCCTCGGCAGTAGATGTTGCCAAAAGCCTCCTTTCCTAAGCGTCTAATCTGGGCAATATGAAATAAAAAAGCAGCGTTGAAAAAACGCTGTTTTTTATGCGCTCGATTTGGTAAAATGGACACTTGGTTATATGCGACAAATAAAGAGCCAAAATTTAGCGCAATTGCTGGTTCAGCTTCATTTTACACCCCAGAAGCATCTCCGAAAACAGCTTGATTCTGCCGAAAAGCTTCTGTCAATTATCAAGGCCGACAAGGAATATCCCTTCGATTTTGTCTGTTTCCATATAACTGGTTTCCACCCCAAAGATTTGCCTGAACAACCGCCTATGAAGGGCGATGAGCTTGCTGAAGACCTGAGGATTTTCATTGCCAAGCTCAGTGCTCAGCTTGCCCTCGCCGCCAATGAGCAGGGCCAGAAAGTTTTCGACATTGCTGACCTTGCTTCTTACCTTGACGTTTCAACAAAAACAATTCATCGCTGGCGGAAGCGAGGTCTTGTTGCACGAAAGTTTGTTTTTGATGATGGCAAAAAGCGCCTTGGTTTTTTACAGTCAGCCCTTGATAAATTTCTGAAGGACAATCCCGACATTGTTACCAAAGCTAAAACCTTTAAACGTCTGACACAGAAGGAGAAGCTGCAGATTATCAGACAAGCCAAAGTGCTTTCCTCTAAAACTTCGCTTAGTTGTTACCAAGTCATAGACCAAATAGCATCCAAACTCGGAAAAGCCCACGAAACCATAAGATATACACTCCTGGACTATGAGAAGGCTAATCCTGATAAACCCATTTTCGACAGACCGCCCAGCGTAGTCAGCCCTGCCGAAGTTGCTGAGCTCTATAAAATGTTCAAACATGGCGCAGACATAAAAGAATTGATGAATCGCTTTGGCCGAAGCAGAAGCTCAATATATCGTCTTATAAATCAGCAAAGGGCGAAAAACCTTCTTGCCCGAAAAATTGGATTTGTTGCCAGCGAAGAGTTTCTTGAGGAAAATGCCAAACAAAGAATTCTTGCAAAACCGGCCGGTGTGGAAAAAGCTGTCTCCCAAAAAAGCGTTGAGCCGTTGGATTTGGCGGGAAAGTCTCTTCTTCCTGAATATTTGCAGGCGCTAAGGGACACTCCAGTTTTGAATCGGGAACGCGAGGTTGAGCTGTTCCGCAAATATAACTATTTGAAATACCTGGCTTCTGTTACGCGTGCCGGTCTTAAGCCGTCGAAGGTACACAGCGACCGACTGAAAGAAATAGAACGCTATCTGACAGAGGCCGAGGCGATAAAAAAAACAATTATCGAGGCAAACCTGCGGCTTGTTGTGAGCATCGCCGGGAGGCACGCCATCGACGAGGCCAATTTTCTGGAACTTGTCAGCAAGGGTAATTATGCGCTGACCAAAACGGTCGAAGAATTCGACTACGCGAAAGCCGTTCGGTTCAGCAAGACCGCCTCGCTTAACATAGCCAAAGAATATGCAAAGGTGTCCGGCAAAAGCACTGAGCTTACCCGCGAAAAGGCTGGCTCACTGGCAAATATCCAGAGATATTTGAAATCGGCGGAACCCGATGTCGCCGCTATCGAACGCGCACGCCACAGTCTGGTACAGGTCATCAAGGACGAGCTTGATGAGCGGGAGCAGTATATAATCTTGAACCATTTCGGCCTGATAGGGTCAGTGATAAGGAAGAACAGAAAGACCCTGCAGCAAATCGGGCAGGACCTCGAGCTGACCAAGGAAAGGGTGCGCCAGCTCGAACTAATTGCCCTGCAGAAATTGAGGAACTCGCTGAGCATTAAAGAATTCGAACTGCTGACCGGCTGAATTTCGGCCGAGGGCTTATCGAAAATCCGCCTTTGGCGAGGTAAAATTGGGTTCGATTGGGTTCGTTTTGACCAAGTGTCCAATTCACATTTTTCGCTGTAATTACTTGTTTTCATTGGTGTTATAAGAATTTGATTTTGTCTTAAATTGGGTTCGTTTTGCATAATTGCATTCATTTTGATTGATTGAAA
>CAZDQP010000020.1:0-28547 GCA_964507485.1 uncultured Pirellulales bacterium
GTGAAGGGGTGAAAGATGGGGGAAATGGGTAATTTAGGCAAGGGGGAATTCGAGGGGAAATTTTCGTAAAATGCATCGAGGGGGTACGACGGCGCGTGTTTATGAGCAAACGTTCAAAATCCTGCGAAATTTATAAAACTATGCTCAAACTTGCAAAAACTGATACCAAAATTTACAAAAATTTCGGAAATGTAATGCGCTTTTGATTTAGACATTTTTGCGAGCCGTTTGTGGGTTTTCGGGAGGCCGGAATTGACTGTTCAGAGGTAGGTGTACCTTGAACTCTTACCAAGGGACGTGATGTTTCTTGGTCACCCAGGAAAGGAGGGTTTTTTCTTGACTTTTCGCTGCATATTTTGATAATCGATAGTTAGGCCACTAAACTATTTTCGGAGGACACGGAAATAATGTGTGACGTGGCGTTTTCCACGGTTTTTTTAGCAGATATAGTGGTGGCATTTCTGATTTCAGATCAAAATTGTACAGCCTGACTTTAAATTTGGAGAATGCCCACAATTTGAATATTTAAAATCTGTATAAAGGGAACACAAAGATGAACCTGCAAATAAAAATCATAACAGCGACCATAACGATAGTGTTAGGGATAGTTACCCCCAGCTCTTCTGCCGGTATCTGGACCGACCCTAATAACTTCGATGTGAATACATTGGAAGGAACTACCTTAGAGGGGACGCTGACCATAGGAAATGACGGCGTTGAAGATTTGGACTTTATTATTCGGACTCGCCAGAGCAGCACTACAAGGGGAATAAACTATGATACGACCGTATCCGACAAGAGGACGGTTTCTTCTTCAATACCTGCTCACCATGATTTTACAAAAATAAACAGAAATGCATCTTACAGGCCGGGCAAGCTGATTGTTCGGTTCGCTCAAAAGAGCAGCGGACGGTCGTGTTCCCGAAAGGAAAAAAACGAAATTCTGCGTTCGCTGGGCGGTGCGACAATAACAAGAGAGTTCCAGACTGTACCGGGATTGAGCGTTGTAGAGCTACCCACGGGAATGACTGTGGAAGAAGCATTGCTAGCGTTTAACAATACCGATGGGATTCTTTATGCTGAGCCGGACTATGAAGTCACATTGAACTCGACAATTCCTAATGATACGGGATTTGACGAGCTTTGGGGGATGCATAATACGGGCCAGAACGACGGAACAATAGATGCGGACATCGATGCACCCGAAGCATGGGACATCAGCACAGGCAGCAGCGATATAATTGTTGCAGTAATTGACACCGGTGTTGACTACACGCACCCTGATTTGGCGGTGAATATGTGGGTCAATGAAGGAGAAATCCCCGACAACGGTCTGGACGACGATGGAAATGGTTATATCGATGATATTTATGGTTATGATTTCCGCAACGATGACGGTGACCCCTGGGATGACCATTACCACGGCACTCACTGTGCGGGTACGATAGGCGCCATAGGCAACAACGGTCGAGGGGTCGCAGGTGTATGCTGGAGTGTCAGGATTATGGCGCTGAAATTCCTAAGCTCAGGCGGCAGCGGCTGGACGTCAGATGCTATTAAGTGTGTAGATTACAGCATGATTATGGGGGCGAATCTATCGAGTAATTCCTGGGGCGGTAGCGGTTACGGTCAGGGTCTTGAGGATGCTATAAACGCAGCAGGAGTGGCGGGGATGCTGTTCGTGGCAGCGGCCGGCAATGATAACGAAGATACTGATGTTCAACCACATTATCCATCAAGTTATGATTGCGAAAGTCTCATCTCTGTTATGGCTACAGACAAAAACGACAAAAAATCAAGCTTCTCCAATTATGGTCTGGCCTCAGTCGACCTTGGGGCCCCTGGAAGCCGTATCCTCAGTTGTGAACCCGGCAACCAGTATCAGTATCTTAGCGGCACATCAATGGCGACGCCGCATGTGGCGGGGTCATGTGCTTTGCTATGGTCGATGAATCAGTCGATTAGTAACAGTGAAATCAAGGATATCCTTTTACAAACGGTAGACGAAGCACTTCCGGGGCTTTGTGTCTCACAAGGCAGGCTTAATGTTTATAGCGCTATTTTAGAGACCAGAGTACCGTGGATAATAATTGAGCCTGAGGAAGGAACAATTGGGCCGGGGGATTCAAATGATGTGAGCGTAACTTTCAGTGCAATAGGGTTGACTCCAGGGATATATGAAGCAGAGATTGTTGTTATTTCAGACGACCCCTGCAGTCCCGCAGTTATTCCTGTAACGATGACAGTAAATCCAGATGACCTGCAAGTGACTCCTATCGAAGGATTCGAATTGAGCGGCACCAGAGGCGGGCCGTTTACACCTGAATGCATGACCTATACATTGACAAGCAACGGACCGGCGGCCGTTAGCTGGACGATAGACGAAACTGAAGGTTTGGTCGCGATTGAGCCCAATGCAGGAGTCCTCGACCCGAATGATTCGATAGACGTGAATGTTTGTATTACGCCGGATGCCAACCTGCTTGACCCGAATATCTACTACCATATGCTGATGTTTGAGAACACGAACAGCGGTAGTATCAAGCCGCGTTTGGTTACACTTACGGTAAAGCCACCCGACTGCTTCACGGAGAGATTCTATGAAAATATCGACTTGGAATTTCTATCATTGACATTTAGTCCAGATGGTACAAGTGCTTATTATGAGGCCTGCCGGGAAAAAGTCGACGAGTTTTTCACGGACCCGAACGGCGGGATGTATGTTCCTCTGTGGGATGATGATTTTGTCGAGATAGTTCTAAATAATGATACTAACGTCTTATTCTACGGGACCAGATACGACCGTTTCTACATTGGCAGTAATGGCTATATTACCTTTGAGCAGGGTGATACTGAATTTTCAGCCACCCTGGAAAATCATTTCGATGCGCCGCGCATATCGGCTATGTTCACCGATTTAACCCCTGCAGACGGCCATAGCGTTACCTGTAAGCAGCTTGAAGACAGGATTGCCGTAACATTTGAAGAAGTGCCTTTATATGGGGACAAGACGGCAAAGAACAACTTTCAGGTCGAGATGTTCTTTGCTGATGGTACGATACGTATTACCTGGCTGGCTATCGCCCCGGCAGCCGGCGTTGCAGGTCTTTCGGAGGGTTACGACCTTCCACCGTTCTTTTTAGAAAGCAACCTAAAAGGGTACGATTATTGCTGGCCATGGTGTGATTTAAATAGAGATTATTATGTCAACTTCAAGGATTTTGCTGTTCTCGCTGAACATTGGCTCGAAGAAGACTGCACCATCCCTTTCTGGTGCCGAAAAACAGATATGGATTTCAGCAGCACAGTTGATTATGACGACCTTTCGATTTGCGCAAAGAACTGGTTGGCAGCAGACGAATGGTGGCTACAGCCGATTTCTTACTGGAAATTTGACGAAGGCAGCGGCAGGACAGCGTACGATTCAGCAGGAAGCAATGACGGGACTGTCTATGGAGCTACATGGACAACTGGTAAAATCGACGGGGCATTAAGTTTTGACGGCGGCGAAGATTATGTTTTTGTAGGTGATAAGAGCGTGCTTGAACAGCAGGAGTTTACTCTTTCATATTGGGCCAAACTTGACAATCCATCAGGCAGCTTACAGGGAGGAATTGCAAAGGGACGTATATTTGGGACCCCCTATATGTATTCTTATTTACTGGATTTTCACATTGGGGACGCGAGAGCAGGTGTTTCAAATACTACCAGTACGGCTTTTACTACAACCTATCCAATAGGGGACAGTAATTGGCATATGTGGTCGATGACAGTTGGCGACGGGACGTTAACCTTGTATAAAGACGGGGTTTTTGTGAACAGTACAGAATATACAGGCACGATAGATTATTTTAAATCTTACAACAGTTTTGTGATTGGCGCCAGAGAAAATGGCGATTACGCGTTCGATGGCAAAATCGACGATGTACGTTTCTACGACATAGCCTTATCCACGGAAGAAATCTGGCAACTTTATCAGCAGGGTCTGGGGCCCAAAGCATCCAAACCAAATCCTTCCGATGGAGCGACAGCAGTGAACTCAAATACCGTTCTTAGCTGGTTGCCGGGGAAAGATGCTGTTACGCATGATGTGTACTTAGGCACCGATTACGGAGACGTGAATGATGCCGATATTGGTTCGCCTGAGTATATGGGTAATTTCGATGTTAATAACTTTGACCCCTGTGGATTAGATACTAATACCACTTATTACTGGCGGATTGATGAACTTGATGGTTCAGGTACTGCCAAAGGTGATATATGGAGCTTTACTACATGGGGCGATGCTAATTCTTATCTTGTTAGCTGGTGGAAATTTGACGAAGGCAGCGGCAGTACGGCGTACGACTCGGCGGGCAGCAATAACGGGACTGTCTATGGAGCTACATGGACAACTGGTAAAATCGACGGGGCATTAAGTTTTGACGGCGGCGAAGATTATGTTTTTGTAGGTGATAAGAGCGTGCTTGAACAGCAGGAGTTTACTCTTTCATATTGGGCCAAACTTGACAATCCATCAGGCAGCTTACAGGGAGGAATTGCAAAGGGACGTATATTTGGGACCCCCTATATGTATTCTTATTTACTGGATTTTCACATTGGGGACGCGAGAGCAGGTGTTTCAAATACTACCAGTACGGCTTTTACTACAACCTATCCAATAGGGGACAGTAATTGGCATATGTGGTCGATGACAGTTGGCGACGGGACGTTAACCTTGTATAAAGACGGGGTTTTTGTGAACAGTACAGAATATACAGGCACGATAGATTATTTTAAATCTTACAACAGTTTTGTGATTGGCGCCAGAGAAAATGGCGATTACGCGTTCGATGGCAAAATCGACGATGTACGTTTCTACTACAGGGTCTTATCTGCACAAGAAATCGAGCTGCTTTATCAGGAGAGTTTATAAGGGCGTGATATTAAATATCTTAGAGTTAGGGGGGCGTTTGGAATTTTTCGCCGTTTTTGTCCAGTTCGGTACGCTTCTGGTCGTCGAGGCCGATTTCATCATCGGTTAAGTAACAGGCGGGGTCTGGAGCCCAGGGGTCGTGAAAATGGAGGTCTGCACGGGCGCGGAGACTGCCGCCGCAGGCATCGAAGAATTTGCACAGACGGCATCGTCCCTTTATGAAGATTTTTCTGTTTCTCAAGCCCCTGAGTAAAGGTTCGCCGGGGTTGGTCCATATCTCGCTGAATTTTTTCTCATTTACGTCTCCTAAATCGTAGTGATACCAGAACTGGTCGGGATGGACTTTGCCGTTGAAATCGATGCAGGCGATAGCGACTCCGCTGCTGTACATACCGCCGCCGTTCCAGGTCAGAAGTTTCCAGATTTTTTCCGCTCTGTCGGGGGACTCTGTGAGAAGGATTAGGTATAAATAGATGCCGTCAACGTGGTTGTCGGCGGTGAGAATATCGGTTTTTTTTCCCATTTCTCTGAATCGTTTTGTTTCAGCAAGGATTGTTTTTACGGCGGTTCTGGTCTCGGCGTGGGTCAGAACTTCATTGATGATGGAGCTTGCCCTGCCGCTGGGGACGAGGTGGTAGAAGCAGGCCCGTTCGATTTTTTCCTGCTCACAGAAGTTGAACAGCTTCTCTACTTCCTGGAGATTTTTTCGAGTTAGTGTCAAACGCAGGCCGACCCGAACATCGGCATCCTGACAGTTTCTTATTCCCGCTACGGCCCTGTCAAAGGCGCCGTCGACGCCTCTGAATTTATCGTTAGTTTCGCCGATTCCATCGAGACTGATGCCGATGTATGATACACCATATTTTTTAGCGAGCTTGGCGGTCTGGGCGTTTATGAGTGTACCGTTTGTGGAGATGGCCGCGCGCAGGCCTTTATCCACGGCGAAACCGGTCAAATCAAAGATGTCACTTCGCATAAGCGGCTCGCCACCGGAGAACAGGACTGCGGGGACACCGAAGTCTGCCAAATCATCGAGGATAGATTTTGCCTGGTCTGTTGTTAGGTCCCTTGAGGACTTATCTGAGCCGCTATCGTTATAACAGTGCAGACATTTCAAATTGCAGGTACGGGTTATGTTCCATACGACGATTGGGCGCCTTTGCGAAGCGGTTTCTGGGGCAATTTCGGTTTTTTGTTCTCCAGAACTATCTTCGCCGTAGCGAAGCCAGTCACCCGGAGTAACCTCGTCACAATAGAGTCTGCTGATATTTATCATAATTCATTAATAAGTCATTCGTGTACGGCGGCGCGGTATTTCTTTACGGCCGTCTGTCTGTTTGTCCGGATAATTCTTCGGCCTGGTGCACGATGCTATCGACCAGCTTTGCGGCTTCGGAGGGGCCTTGCTTTTTGGCGACGACGTTGACATTTTTAATTACGCGGTGCAGCAGCTTATTAGCAGTTCGGTCGGTTGTCGGTTCGGCTGAATCTTCAGATGAGACCTTTTGGCCGGTTTTGGCCACGAATTGTTCAAGCTCTTTTGGGCTGATGCTGCCGAGTTTTTCTTTCATTTGTCCTATGAGCGGGCCGAGGTCTTTGGCGCTGAGCCAGTCTAAAAAGGCGGCGGTATTTTTCTCGATGATTTTCATCCCGGCAATTATGTCGTCTTCACGCGCCTTTAGATTTTGCTCGGCTGCTTCAGAGAGGTCGTCAATACTGTAAAGATAGACGTTTTCTATTTCGCTTATCGAAGGTTCAAAATTGCGAGGGACGGCGATATCGATAATCAGGAGGTTTTTCTTTTGCCTGCCTGCGGTTATTTCTTCGAATGGTTTTTTTCTGAAAAGGCAGTCCTGTCCGGAGGCCGAGGCTATGACGATACCGGCGTCATTTAACTGCTTAGTGAGTGATTGCCAGTTTAGAGCATCAACCTTGTAGTGATTGGCCAGAACGAGGGCTTTCTCGTAAGACCTGTTGACGACATAGATATTCGTGCATCCGGCGTGAATAAGGTGTTGCAGGAGCAATTGTCCCATTTCTCCTGCACCAATTACAAGAATCTTTGCCGAGGCGATGTCCGCAAACAGTCGTGCGGCCAGCTCGATCGCAACGCCAGCTACGCTGATGCGTCCCCTGGAGATTGAGGTGTTTGTATAGACCTCTTTGCTTGCAAAGAAGGCGCAGTGAAAGAGGCGATTAAGGATTTTGCCGGTGCTTTTTGCGGAGCAGGCGAGTGAGTAACTTTTTTTGACCTGTCCAATTATCTGGGCCTCGCCGACTACCATGCTGTCAAGACTCGATGCAACCGTGAGCAGATGCCTGACCGCATCACCATCGTTGTAGAGATAGAGGTAATCTTGAAAGTCCTCAACGGGTATATTATGGAAATCCGACAATAGGCGAAGTAAATTTTCGGAGGTAAGCCCTGTATCGCGTTTGGTTGCGCAATAAAGCTCGACGCGATTGCAGGTTGAGAGCAGGACAAACTCACTTTCGTGAAACCGGTTTTTGAACTCGGAGAGGGCGGCGATTATTTGCAAGCTGTTAAAAGCCAATTTCTCGCGAATCCGTATCGGAGTATTTTTGTGGCTGAGTCCTGCAACTATTATTTTCATTTTATGCTTGTTCCATCATTACAGCTGCGACGAAGCGGGTATCCAGTTTAAATAGGCGCTTCGCAGGCAGATTGAGAATTTGTGAATCCCGGAGCGAGAAGCGAGAACGGATGTTTTCGAGGATGGAGTTAATTTTCTCGTTGTCCGTAGCAATTATGGTGAACCAGATATTGAATATGTCTTTGCGGAGGTAGCTGTGAGTAACTTCGGGGAACGCACCTATTATTTCGGCGGCTTGCTCGACGCGGTCTGCGGGGATGCTGACGGCAGATAGGGTGCTACTGAAGCCGAGCTTGCCGGAATTGAGGGATGCCCCGATGCGACGAATTAATCCGCTTTTGACCATTTTCCGGGTGCGTTTCCAGAGGTCGTCAGAAGTTATTTTCAGTCTCCGGGCTAAAATATCATAAGGTTTCGTACTCAAGGGGAAGCTGTCCTGAAGCTCTTTTAAAATACGGCGGTCTAATTTATCCATCCAGTCCTTTCCGAGCGGCTTAGTATTTTCGGCCTCCAAAACGGCATTTGGGACTTTTTCTTTTTTCTTGACAGTCCCGCTATGGTGAAATATATGTTAACAAATCCGTCGTATTTTGTGAAGGTCTGAACTTTATCAATCTGGTTGTTCGAGCGTCTTTATTTTCTTAATTTTCTCGGTGGTTTCAGATGTCAGATGGAAAAGTTTATCTGGTGGGCGCCGGTCCGGGAGATATCGAGCTGATCACCTTAAAAGGCCATCGTCTGATTAAACTGGCTGATGTCATTCTTTATGACCACCTGATAGAACCAGAACTTTTAAAGGCAGCCAGGCTTGGTGCAGAATTGATTTCAGTCGGCAAGCTTGCCGGTCAGCACACTTTGCCGCAGGATGAAATTAATTCACTGCTGATAACAAAAGCAAGGGCTGGGAAAATCGTTGTCAGATTAAAAGGCGGAGACCCATATCTGTTCGGCAGAGGTGGGGAAGAGGCGCAGGCGTGCGCCGATGCGGGAATAGATTTCGAAGTGGTTCCCGGAGTGACAAGCGCTATTGCGGCTCCGTGTTATGCGGGGATACCTGTCACCCACAGGGACTATACATCCGATGTTGCGATAGTGACGGGCCACCGCAAAGACGAGCAGTATATCGAGATACCGAAGGCCGGGACAGTTGTATTCCTGATGGGTGTTTCAAATATAGAAAAGATTGTCCACTCGCTTCTTAAAGCCAATTGGCCCGAAGGGACGCGGATAGCTGCAATTGAACGCGGAACCTTTTATAACCAGAGGGTAATAGCCGGGACCCTAAAAGACATCGTTGAGATGGTGAAAAAAGCAGGTCTCAAACCTCCAGCTGTCTTTGTTGTCGGCAGAGTTGTAGAACTTGGGGAGAAATTAAACTGGTTCGCAAGCAAACCAAATATCCTTGTTCTCGGCAACTACCCGCAGAAATATGCCCACCTCGGTAATATTGTGCATAAACGTATAATTGACTGCGTGCAACTGGAAGATTACTCTCAAGTCGACAGGGTACTGGAGCAGGGCCTGCATGCTTTTGACTGGATTGTTTTCACGAGCGCAAACGGGGTTAAGTATTTTTTTCAAAGATTATATTCTACGGGCAAGGATGTCAGAAAGCTTGCATCGGCAAGAGTCGCGGCCATCGGTCGGACGACGGCGGACAGTCTCAGAGAATTCGGAATTTTGGCTGATATAGTTCCTAAACTCGAATCAAGCGAGGGCTTACTCGAGGAATTTAGTAAGATTGAGATGAAGGGTAAAAAGGTTCTGCTGCCGCAGTCTGAAATTGCCTCCGCCGAGTTACCGGAGGGATTGCTTAAGAGGGGCTCTGTAATTGAAAGGGTGGCTGTTTATAAAACCGTCGAAATAGAGCCGGGCGAGGTTGATTTCGATTACATTGACCAGATATTATTTACCAGCGGCTCGACTGTCAGGGCTTTTGTAAAATATTTCGGTAAGGTTCCCGGAAGTGTAAAGGCATACTGTCTTGGGTTACCGAGTCTTCAGGAGGCGAAAAGGCACGGCATCGACGCTGAAATTCTGCCTGAAAAGAATTATAAATGAGAACCGGCAACAATATCAGAAGCTTTCAGGACGCGAAGAAGGTAATTCCCGGAGGTGTTAACTCACCGGTAAGGGCATTAAAGGCGGTTGGGGCAAAACCCATATTTATTGAGAAAGCAAGTGGGCAGTACCTGTATGATGTTGAAGGAAACAGGTATATTGATTATTGCCTTTCATGGGGGCCGATGATACTTGGTCATTCAAATAAATATGTTCTGGACAAAGTAAAAAAGGTGATGGACAAAGGCACGAGTTTCGGAATACCTACCGAGCTCGAGACGAAGTTAGGCCGGATGATTACAGGTGCAATTGATTCCGTGGAAAAGGTTCGTTTGGTCAATTCTGGGACCGAGGCAGTGATGACGGCGGTTCGTCTTGCAAGGGGCTTCACGGGCAGGGACAAGATAATTAAATTCACCGGCTGCTATCACGGCCATGTTGACTACCTTCTTGTACGGGCAGGGTCTGGTGCGATGACGTTCGGTGCTCCGAGCAGTCCCGGCGTTCCAAAAGACTTTACGAAGCACACTATTTTGCTGCCGTATAATAACACAGCGATGCTCGAAAAAACTTTCAAGCAATACTCGACTAAAATTGCCGCGTGTATTGTCGAGCCCGTAGCAGGCAATATGGGTGTAGTTACACCGGATGAGAATTTTCTTAATACAATAAGAAGGTTGTGTACCAGAAATAAGAGTATATTAATTTTCGATGAAGTGGTAACGGGGTTTCGGATTCGGTACGGAGGCGTGCAAGAACTTTTCGGCGTAAAGGCCGACCTGACCTGTCTCGGGAAGATAATAGGCGGGGGTATGCCCATAGGCGCCTGCGGCGGCAAGGCGGAATTGATGAATAAGCTGTCGCCGGAAGGTTCGATTTATCAGGCGGGGACACTTTCGGGCAATCCTGTTTGTGTGGCTGCGGGAATCGCAACCCTGGAGCGACTCATACTGGACAATCCCTACAAGCGTCTCGATGAGATGACTAAAAAACTTTGTGAGCGAATCGGCAGGTCGCTCGGCCAAAAGAACATACCGCACGTAATCAATCAAGTTGGTTCTATGTTTACTGTATTTTTTAGTACCGGAGCTGTTACAGATTATAATTCTGCGTCGAGGTCTGATACTTCAAGGTACGCAAGGTATTTCAGGGGGATGCTTAAGGCCGGGATATATCTTCCACCATCTCAATTCGAGGCCTGTTTCCTATCGACAAAACATACAAAAAAAGACATCGACGAAACAATCGATGCCATAGACAACTTATCAATATCCGATTAACGATACACGATTTAATCTTCAGGCATAATATAAACCGGCGGCGATTTCTTAAGCTCTCTTTCGGTAGGTAAGACGCGGTATTGTGAAACTCCACATGCCTGCGCCATTTTCCGGATTGTTTGCTCAATGTTCTTAATATTATTGCTGTGAACCATCGTATATAGATTGTACGGCCAGTTTTCAACGATGGTGCGCTCATAAACGTGACTGACTTCTTTGAACCCGGCCAGAATTCTTCCTGTCCTTTCAACTTTGTCCGGTTCAACTTGCCAGACTACCATGGCCGCTGTACCACAGCCAGCCTTAAAATGATTTACAATTGCTCCAAACCGCCTGAGCTTGCCCTGCTGTTTCCATTTTTTAAGTATGCTTAAGAACAGCCCGGTTTCCATATCCATTTTTGCCGCCATATCCTCATAAGGAGTTTGGCTGTTCGGAAGACCTTTCTGAATTACAGCAAGGACCTTTTGTTCGGCGTCAGATAAGCGACATTTTTTCATAGTGAGAACTCTATTTTTAGACGGTTGTGGTCTTTCGTATTTTAACGGTAAAAGTATAGTCTATCCGGCTTATGTTTACAAAAGCAAAGCGTTTCATTTTCGTATTAGAGAAGCTCAGCGGGAATGTGCTTGAATATTTTGTTTTTTCCTATAAAACTAATACTGTGAGAAAGATAAGAATTGCGAGTCGAGCCAGTAAACTTGCATTGGTCCAGGCCAACTACATCCGCACCAGGATTCAGGACTTTTGTCCCGAGCAGGAAGTTTCAATCGTGAGGGTGTCTACAAAAGGAGACCGTGACAAGTCCGATTTTCTATATAAATCCGGCTCGACGGGATTTTTTGCCGGTGAAGTTGAAAATGCTCTTATCGAAGGCAAGACCGAAATCGCGGTGCACAGTCTTAAGGACCTTCCTATTACCACGCGGCCGGAGCTTTTTACAGCAGCCATACCCGAGAGAGAGTCTCCGGCAGACGCCTTAGTTTCCTCAAAGGGGGTGAGCTGCATATCGGATTTAGCCGCCGGATCAATGGTCGGCACTTCAAGTTTGAGACGTATGGCACAATTAAGACATGTCAGAAGTGACTTAGAATGCGTTCCTTTACGCGGTAATGTTGAGACGAGGGTAAGCAAAGTTGTCAACGGTGAGGTAGATGCAGCAATTGTGGCCCGCGCGGGCCTGAACAGGCTTGATATGAAGGATAAAATATCGGCAGTTTTGGAGCCGTCCGAATTTGTTCCTGCCCCGGGACAGGGTGCGCTGGCGGTGCAAATTCGTGTCGGCGACGATGAACTTTACAGGATAGTATCCCAACTGGATGATAGGGAAACTCGAATTGCTACCGAGGTCGAGCGTGATGTGCTTGTGGCGATGCAGGGCGGATGTAGCATTCCGCTCGGTGTCTATGCTCAAATCGATAGTGACACCATTACTATCTATGCGATGCTTTCAGATGTCGAAGGTAAGCAATATATTAAGATATCAAAGACCGGACCTGTCAGCGAAGTCAAGGCCGTGGCGGGAATTGTGGTTGACGAGTTACTCGGTAATGGAGCAAAAGAAATAATTGCTCAGGTAAGAAGGGATAGATAAAACAAGTTCAAGGTGGGTATAACTTAGCTTATCCATCCGAGGTTGGCCGTTTCAATTCTGCGGCGACCTGTTTGGCGAAGTATGTAATTATGATGTCCGCACCGGCGCGTTTGATTGAATAAAGCATCTCCAGCATTGCAGGGCGCAGGTCCAGAACACCTGCTTCAGCAGCGGTATTAAGCATCATATATTCGCCGCTGACATTATAGGCGGCTATCGGACAATCAAAGCGTTTTTTGGCGTGGTGGATAATATCCAAGTACAAGAGCGCCGGTTTTACCATCACGATATCCGCGCCTTCTTCTATGTCGAGCGCGATTTCAGTCATAGCCTGGTCGGCATTGGCCGGGTCCATCTGGTAAGTTTTCCTATTGCCGAACGCCGGCACCGAGTCAGCGATGTCTCTGAAGGGGCCATAAAAAGAGGAGGCATATTTAGCTGAATATGCCATTATAGCCGTGTCGTAAAAGTGATTCTGTTCCAGAGTCTGGCGAATGTAGCTTACCCTTCCATCCATCATATCAGAAGGAGCGATTATATCGGCGCCTGCCTGAGCATGAGATAGAGCGATTTTGGCCAATAGCCGGCAGGTTTCGTCGTTGTCGATTTTTCCGCCTTTAGTTATGCCACAGTGTCCGCTTTCAGTGTATGCGCACAGACAAACATCGGTAATCACAAGTAATTCCGGGCAGGTCTTTTTAATCTCTTTTATGGCCTGCTGGACAGCGCCATCCTCGGCCCAAGCCTCAGAACCGCTTTGGTCTTTCTTGCTCGGTACGCTGAAAAGCAGCACGGCAGGGATTCCCAGGTTCGCCACTTCAATGGATTCTGCTACGATTGTATCCGGTGAAAAGTAGCAGCAAGCCGTCATTGAGGGAATAGGTTCTTTGAGGCCTTTGCCTTTTTTGACGAACAGGGGGTAAACAAGATTATCAACAGTTAAAACCGTTTCGCGCACAAATCTTCTCATTGCAGAAGTTTTGCGCAGTCGTCGCATTCGGATGTTTGGAAAATTCATATTACAGCTCTCTTTAATTAATCAATGGCGGTTTTTTTCGCTGACTATTTAGCTTGCCTATGATACCTACCGCGTAATTCTTCCATTTAGCGGGGCCATTTACCTTAAAGTATTTAAAAGACTTATCCGCAACCAGCCGTCGCATTAACACCTTTCGTTTTTCGTTGTCGGAGAATTCTTTTTTTGACTGTTTGCGGACTTCTTCCAGCGCGAGTAAGAAATCATTGTGTTTGTCCTGGATTATTTTATCGAACTTTTCCCTCAGGCGGCGTCCGTAAGCGGGACAAAGGCCATCTGTTGAAATAGCCACCTGCAGAGAGCCGCGTTTCACTACTGCGGGTACATAAAAATCACAAAGCTGCGGCTCATCGACAACATTGCACAGAATTTTCAATTGTCGGCAGTCTTTGGCAATTTGCCTATTAATCTGTAAATCGTTTGTTGCGGCGATTGCCAGAACTGCATTATTGAGATGTTTTTTAGAATATTTCGAATTAATCAATTCAACATTTTTATCCCTGCACATAATTTTCAAATCATTGTCAAATGACTTTGCCACAATCCGCAGTATAGCTCCGGCGGCCAGCAAGGCCTGAGCTTTTCTTGTTGCTATGGCGCCTCCACCAATTATGACCACAGGGCGACAATTTAATTTAAGAAATACCGGATATGCACTCATATTGGAAATTATATTTATAGAAGTATAAATATCAACACCGAAATGAGGATGCTTTCTACATACAAGCTCCTTCAAATGAAGCTTATAAATGGGCAGGGGCGGAGTTGAACCGCCGACACACGGATTTTCAGTCCATTGTTTGCCTTTGTAAATGATTGTAACAAAAGTGTTTATGACTGTAAAAAAAGAACTTGTGAAGCTGGCCGAGACGCAATCGAGCGCAGACCGAGCGCAGCTGTTGCAAATTTTGTTGCAAATGGGGCCTCAGGTTAATCTTTTTGTTAGGCTGAATTCGGCTCTCTCGTAAAACTAATCTGTAAGTTACTGTATTTGCCTCCAGGGTTCCATATCTACCGGGTTGGCGGTCGGAGTCGCACCTGTGATAGGTATGTCAACATCAATCTCGTGGGAACCGTAGGCGGCAAGGTTCAGGAACTCCGGGGCAATCTCAATCTGACCGCTAGTAAGCTCAGGTACGCTGTAAACCTTGAAGAGCGAATCATAAAATTCGGGGTTTTTCTGTGGTATTACGAAAGGTTTGTATACCTTGCCATTTTCGTCAACATAGCTTAAATAGATTTTTGTAAATAATCCTCCCTGTCTTTTACTGCTGAAGGCAATCCACCGGCTGTTACTCGACCAGCTATGCCAGGACTCGGAATTCTCGCTATTAACCGCAAGCTTTCGGTAGTCGCCTTTCTCAAGGTCCATCAGGTAGAGGTCGCTGCTCGGTTGATAGACTGGGAAGCAGCCATACTCACACATACAGAAAAGGAGAAATCGACCATCCGGCGATATACGCGGCAACAGAATACTTAAGTCGGTATCGTTTGCCGAGAGAACCGTCTCAGTCTCGCCCCACCGGTCGGTTTGAATATCATAGCTGATGCGTTTCAAATCATATTTTAATTTATTGTAGTTCTCCGGCGGTAAATGGTTACGGTCTTGCCATAATATCGGTGCACTGCAGAAGTAAAGGTATTTGCCGTCCGGCGCCCAGGTGGGATACGTTTCCAGCCGGTCTTTGTCAGATAACGCGGCAGTCGTTTGGACAGCTTGGCTGCCAACTGAGTAATAAACAATGCTTGAATCGAGGTCAACAACATCGTGGATCTCCTGTCCGGAGAGATGGTAAAACTGTCTGACTTTGTTAATAGAATAGGCTGCGAGGCGTCCACTTGGATGCCAGCTCGTATAGCCGAATTTGGAGCCGATTTTGCTTACGCTGCCATTATCGACTAATAACGTTCCATCCCCGTGGTCAGCAGTGCGGACGCCGATAAGCATTTTATCAGCGCTGTTGTTCACGAATGTATGACAGTTAGCACAGCCGTAGCCATATAAGTTGCTGTTAATAAAAACGACCGATTTGTCGCAATTCTCGAGATTTTGCTGGTACACTCCTATTTTTTTGAAATAGTAGTAAGACGACGGCGTCATAATACGATAGGTGACGTACGCGTCGATATCTTCTTTTGCTACGGTGTTGGTAACGGCATCATACAGGCTCCATCGGCCGTCCGGCGCTTTTACGAAAATATCAAAAAACAGATCATTACCACGGTTTTTGTTTAGCAGCGACTTCCATTTTTTTGCCGGGATTTTGATTCTACCTTTCCTGCTGGAAACAGTGATAACCTCACCGGCCACTGAATGTATTTTAACCAGGTACTTTTCACCTGGCTCGAGGACAAGGAAATTCAGGGGCGCTATGTTAGGCGGGATGACAATGCTAGTGTAATCGGGTCTGATTTCTGCAGCCCGGCCAACCGGCGTGTAGTTCCGGGGCTGCGGGGAATCTTTTCGCAGCATAAATCCCAATACCGCAATCACCGGGATGCAAAGGAAAAAGACCATCAGATAGACATTCAGTTTTTTCATTGGCTTACTCCCGAGAGGCGAAAAACGTTGTAGAAAAAGTAAGTACGACCAAACTTCGGCGCAGATACGTGCCAGAGTAGTTCCATATTATCGCCAAATTTGTCTAAGAGGTCCCTAAATTCCTGGTATTGCCGCAAGGTCTCTGCGCTTATCTGTCTGTCACCCAGATAGATTTGTTTCTGAGTTGCACCTGCATAAAGCAATATAGCTTCTTGGTAATGTCGGGGGATGCTATCATAACCGAAATCGTCAAGGCGGGGCAGGTTCTCCACAAATTTATTGAGTTGTCCAGTTAGAAGGTAGTGGGCCATAAGATATTCAAAGGCCATTTTATTATATTTATTGCTGTTAAGAAGCCCAGTCAGACAGTCATTCTCATTGTAAAGTTGGTAGGCACTGTCAGTAGTCATCATCATGGAACGTAAGCGTTGAATATACTCATCATTTTCGAGCAGGGGGTCGATTTCGAGACGGCCCAGGAGGTCTCTTGCTTCCCTGCCGTATATCAGATTCCTGCTCAACACCCTCAGGTACACGCGGGCTGTTTTGATTTTTCCCTTTACGATGTATATAAGCGCAAATTGCTTAAGAACAAAGGGATTCGGACGGTCGTTCGTACATCTAGAGAAATCCTGGGCCATTCTCTCGGCCACGTTGACCAATCCCAGCTCCAAACACAATTCGATCCGCTCTATAAGGATTTCATTGTCTAAATCGTTCATGCCGAAGAGCAAATCTTTGGTATCATAGGCCTGAGGATAGGTAAACATTTCATCACCCATTCGGCCGGTGTGATACAGCGCTCGATTGATGGAATGAACATTATAGGAGTGATATTGATCCAGGGGAATCGTTCCGGCAAAAGCCAGCACTTCCAGCCATTTCCTCCGGCAATCAAAATAATCTATCCGAAGCGTTTTTCTCAATTTAAAAGAGTGAAAAAAAGAAACACCCGACAAAGCAATAAGGGCCAGCAGCACTACTTGTACGACCCACTTGAGCCTGCCTTGTTCAAGACGGCCTGGTATTCTCTTTTTAACTGCAGAGTTATCCCGGCGTTGCTGTGCACGTGTCTGGGAAATGCTCATAATACCAACCAGCCACCGGCCTGAATCAACCAACAGAACAATAAAAGGAATACCAACGAACAAAGTTCCTTCGAACACTCTCGTCCACTTTTCCCTTTCCAGATTACGCTGTATCGGGCTGAAAGGATTCGAGAACAGCAACAGTTCGCTCGTTTCAAGTTTGAAGATGTAGTTGTTCAGGAACAAGCAAAGAGCAACGCCAAGTAAAAGATAAAGTACGGCAAGGGTGGGCTTCCGCTGGTGAAAAAGTTCGTATAATGCCGCTAAAGCCACGAAGAGCAAAGCCGCACTACCGATGATGTAATACGCAACGCTACAGGCTATAAGAAACACAACCGCCCGCACGGTCCCTTGTACTGTGGGAGCGCGGGACGAGAATTTTTCATACAAAACCGAAAATAAGGCGGCGAACAACACGGCCACAGACATACTTAGGGGATTCTCATATCGGCCGCATATGAGCAATATCAAAAGGGCTGGCATATAGCACATAACCCGCCAAAGGCTGTCTGCCTTGATAGCGGTCAGAGAGGATGTAAGCCGGTAAAGCGCCCAAGCAATAAGGGTGATAAATAAAGCCCCGAGCCAGGGGAAATAGCACAATTGTGTGAGAAACGCTGATAGATATTGACTCGGCCCACTGGGATAGCTCAGGTAATCTCGCAAAAACGACCAGCCAGTCTCGAAGAAAAGACTCCATCGGGATATTTCGAAATTATGATAGAGCTGAGGCCCGACGTACAACCACAGAAAGAGGTAAAACGCACTGAAAAATAACACAGTAACCACAGGTAAGGTTTTGCACCGCTCCAACTGATTTCTCATTAGGGTTTTCATCTCAGCTTGCCTTTATCTGTATGTCAGTCAGGGCTTTTCTATATTACTGTCAATCTACCGTCTTTCCCAACTATGTAATGTTTTTACTTCATTACTGGTAAGGGCCCTGGAGTAAATCCTGATGTCATCGAGTATGCTCTTTGCGTTCACGGAGTATTTATCCTTATCACAATAGATCCGGCGGTATCCGAATACCAAAGGCTGGGAATCATTTTGTATCGAAGTCGCCGTCATAGTTATAGAGCCACTGAGCACGCCGTCGACGTATAACTTGGCATCTGAGCGGTTAAAGGTAGCAGCGATGTGATGCCAGCCATCTGTACTGACCGGATTGAAACTGATAAGATCGTTGTGATTTGTGCCCGATTCGAATACCGTGAATTCTACTAGGGATGAGACAGGTTGTACCTGCAAGCTATACGAACTGATGTCGTTAGTCATTGAGTAATTATCACAGCCGGTGGTCTTATATATACCTCCGCCGCCATTGTCCCGGATATATATCCAGAACGCGATAGTAAGTTCTTCACTGGGTGTTAACGAATCATCGTCTTCGATTACTACGCGGTCGAGGACATTTTCGAAATCAAGGCCCTGGTTTATTTTTCCCTCGGTCCATTTTCCTCCATATTTCACTCCGTGGTTTGAGCCTGCTGAGTCTTTGACATCCCCATCGAGTTTCCAGTGCGACACAAGATTTGGAATCTTGAGCTCAAGATGTTCGGTTTCGAGCCAGTTCCGGCAAAAGAGAGCGAGGGTTTCTAGATCAATTTTTCGCGATAGATGCCGGGTGAGAATAGCGAAGTCAACGAAATTGACTATCCCGTTTTTATCCAGGTCCATGACGTTGTGGCTGGTAACATCAAGCTGAATCGTCACAGTCTGATTGTCTGCTATGTCATCATCGGAATAAACTTTGAACTGGCATGTATAAATACCGTTTTCTAAACCTGAGGTATCTACAGTGACATTGACGTCATTGGCGTCACTCCCTGTTGAACCGGATTGAGGCTCCACACTTAGCCAGCGACATTGTTCCTTTATCTTCCAGTTAAGTACTCCGCTACCTGCATTTTGAATCGTCAGTTTCTGGCTGGGGGGACTTTCGCCGTCTTGCTGAGTTTCGAAGCTGAAGTAGTTCTGTGATAATTGTATCATCGAACCGACCACGTTCAGATGTACTTCGACGGTTTGCGGGCTGTTGTTTACTTTCTCTGCGGTGGCAGTCAGTATACAGGTATGAGTTCCTTTTATTAATCCTGACGTATCTATGATAATATTAACGTCGTCGATTTCATTAGTTATAGAACCGCAATTAGGTTCGACTCTAAGCCAGCCGCACGGGTCGGACAGATTCCAGTTAAGCACGCTTCCTCCCGTGTTAAATATGCTGAGTTTCTCAACAACTGGCTCATCATCTGCCCGATTGGCATCAATGTAAAATTGGGACTGAGATAATCCTATTAGCGCGCCGACCGCCTTGAGTTCCACCATGATTCGCTTCGGGCTGTTCCGGGCGTATGGGTCAGATATAGTTATGTTCCCGATATATTCGCCTTGGCCGAGTTCAGCTATATCAGCGCTCACATTAATCATACTGATGTCTCCATAGCCTTCGCATGTTCCGGAGTCCGTATCAAGACCCAGCCAGTTAACGTCGGTCGTTGCCGTCCATTGAAGTACTCCATTGCCTGAATTAGTGATTGTTATCGGTTGGGGCTCAGGTTTTTTCCGGTCCTGTTTCAATTCAATAATAATTTTTTCCGGCATAACACCCAGACATGGGACATTGGCATCGACGTAGTGATATCCCATATCGACGATTCCGTTATCATAGATACCCATTGTGGAGGTGGTTAATTGGTCCATACTGAGATTTTCGGCGGTGTCACTACCCGTGTCTACGCACGGGCTTTGAAAGGTTTGTCCTGCTGATGTTTGACTGAGGTAATATTTCCCCTTCCGGCCGAAAACAAAGCAGGGGTCTGCATTTATGTTGCCTTTTCCCGGCCAGCCGCCTTGGATGTTGGAGTAACTTACTTTAACAGAAAGGTCATATATCTGAGAATCAGATTTAGAACCCGCGTTTCCCCAGAAAATAGAGTTGATAACCGTTGGGCTGACGTTTGAGTAAAATCCGCTTCCCTGTCCTTCGGGTTTTGCCGTGTTATGGGCAAAAGTGCAGTTATTAATGTCAATTGTGGTTTGCGGTGCATACAGACCTCCGCCGCAGCCTTTTTCCGTATCAGAATTGTCGGCCCATGCCAGGTTCTTGGTAAAAAGGCAATTTGTAAATGAACCCGAGATGTTATTCATAAAAACGCCGCCTCCGTAGCCAGTTGTCTTGCTGTTTGTCCCGTGTGCCTGGTTGTGGGAGATTACGCAGTCTTTCATTTTCAAGTCGGTGATTTCGCAGAACATTCCTCCGCCTTCGTTCTTTCCCCAGGTCTTTTCACTTAAAGAGGCTTTGTTTTCGTTTATCCGACACCCTTCAATACTAATCTGTGTATAGTTGGCACAGTAGATTCCTCCTCCATCATAAGCTTGGTTGGAGCTGATATTCGAATCGACTATTTTAGCAATGCATCGGTCAATCGATAATGCTCCACCCCTTCCGACGAAATTTTCAGCTATCGTGTTATTGAAGATATCGCATTTTTCAATAACCAAGTTACAGCCAAGGGCTGATATAGCGCCGCCATTGGCCTTGGCTTGGCCTCCTCTGAATTCGCCTGCTTCGGATTCGCCTGCTTCATTGTCTGATAATTCAGAACCGTATATATTTAGATTGCCCTCAGAGGCGTATATTGCACCTCCGCCACCGAATGATATGTTATTTCTGAAAATGCAGCTTTCAATTCTCGGGCTGCTGTTATCAGAGAAAATTGCCCCGCCGCGAGTGCCTATACTTTTGTTGTTGGAAAAGGTGCAATCGATTATATAGGGACTGCTTTGCTCCACGCATGCTATCGCCCCGCCTCCGAGTCCAAATAAAACAATACAATTACGGAATATGCAGTTTTTAATAGTCGGCGAGCTTGCATTGGTGCAGAAAATTCCGGCACCTGCATTACCCGCTTCAAGGTAACCATTTTGAATTGTAATTCCTGTTATGACTGAATGTTCTCTTTCACCGCTTTGGAAGATAAATGCGCGATTTCGTTCAAGGTCAGAACTAACGCAGTCGATTATTGTTTCTTCTACACAACCCGGGTTATCAGGACTCACTGAACTTATGGTGAGATCCTTACCCTGATAGTCGATATCACAGTTGCCCCTGCCGGAATAAGTACCAGGCTGTAAAACAATAACATCCCCTTCCCTGGCAGCATTGACTGCGGCCTGGATTGTTGCATAATCACCGGTGCCATAAGCATCGACATTGTATGTTGTTCCCAATGCTGATACGGCAAAAATGAAGATAATAATCCCGGAAAACAATTTTTTCATAACGATACCGCCAATTTTTACCTCTATGGTTTTCTACTCCGACGGTAACCTGACATATTATTGAAAAAAAGGGTACGAGTCAAGTCAGAATTTGATATTCAGTGTTGCCGGAAGGTGACAAAAAGTTATAAATTGTTTTATGGAATCAGGCTGTTTACCTTCGACAACCAGTAGCTTTTATATTAAAAATTAAAAACCTTGACATATTTGCTATTTGACGATAAAAAAGGTATTGAGAAGTCAGGCCTTTTCATTATTGCGGAAAGTCAGAGCTATATCACTAGTGTCTGGCAGAGTGGTTCCTGCGGTGGTTCATATAGCGAATGGATGAGCTGTAACGATGTAATCGGATTTGGAATATGCCCTAGTATTTAATGTTTCTGGTTTTGACTGATAACTGTTGATTTTCGACAAAAAGCATAGAAAGAGCCGTCCGATAAAGATCCGGGCAGATTTCTTTTTTTGATAATAGTTTTCATTCAGTATATTTAAATTTCAATTCGTGCAAAAAGACTGGGAAGAAGAATTTATAAAATCTTAAAAGAGTAAAGAATGAATTAAGATGATTAGCACCGCAAGGGTTCTCAAAATTTTTCTACTTTGTCCCCTGCTCGTTATTGTCTATATTTACTGAGTTATCTAGAGACAAATGACTGAAAGTTGATTAAAGAAAATCTCTAAAAATCACATCCATAAAGTAACGTTGAAAGCTATGCTGCAGACATAAATCCCGAGATTCAAAGAACACAAAGAATATCAAAGCCCTAAGAAATCATGTCCAGGTATCAAAGGAGGATTTAAGCAGTTTGTAAGTGACATTATGCCGTTGCTCTTTTATGCTTTTTCACAGTGACATATTTTGTCACCGTCACTTTTTGACAGGAATAACTCCTTTGTTTTCCGTACCTTAAAATCTCAAGGTGTGAGTTAATTCATATTTCTATGAGGGAATTAGATTTTACTCAAAAAAAACAAAAAAAACCTTGACATAATCAGGTTTTCTTAGACAATCGAAACTTTACAAGCTTTGTACTTGGTAATTATAATCAAACTGAGTTTTTGATGAGTTTCCTTTGTGAGGAAGAAGGGAAACATGGTTGGGGCTACAGAGCAGGACGTGATTCCGGGGGATAGAAAGGCGGGGGGACATAGTCAATCTTCAAAGAGAGGATACCTTGATACGAATGCCAAATGCGGTCAGAGTTTGCGCATACGTCGAAAGGATTATGAACACGTTAGTTTTGAATAAAAAACGGATTTCTTGGTAATTATGAAAGGAGGTGAATCATGAAAAAATTACTTTGTTTATTAGTTTTTGCTGTGTTGGCGATTCCAACCGTTGCCCAGGCCTCTTACCAATCAGGCAGCTGCAGTGGCAGTTTCAGTGTTAATTTCAGCAATGCGGATTTCGTTACAGGTTTAGGCTGGAGTACCGGGTCAGGTGGAACGATAAGCTTCTCAGGCAGTTGCAGCGGCTGTGATTTTGGCCCTGGTGTCTATGGGTGGAAGACAAACCCGCTGGTAGAATATTACATCGGGAAAGGTGGAGGTAGTACCGTAGGCTCATATTCATGTGATGGGCGGTCATACACCTTTAAAGTACTTCGACGGTATAACGCACCTTCCATTCAAGGCACTGCAACTTTTGACCAGTACAATGCCGATGGGAGTCGTAGTAGTCCCGTAAATTTTGGCTGCCACTCTTATCATTGGCAACGACTAGGAAAGCCCTCGGGCAACCATAACTACCAGGTAGTAGCGGTAGAGTCATGGAGAAATCACAGCGGAAGCGCTAGTGTATCAGTCAGCAACAGCAACTGGTATACACATTGGGTTGGCTCAGGCTCAGCCAGCTTTCACTGTGGCGGCGGTGGCGGCTCAACCAGCACCACTACAACCACCAGTGGCTGGACCACTACAACAACCACCAGCGGTGGCGGCGGCGGGCAACGGTTCAGAAACCGGTCAACAGGTAAATACATTGATGGTATGGGCAGAACGAATAATGGCGCTAATGCAGGACAGTGGAGCAGTTCAGGCTCTTCCAATCAGCGTTGGAGCCTTGTCTCAGCGGGTTCTGGTTACTACTATATACAGTGCGCGTCAACCAGCATGAGACTTGATAGTTACGGTCAAACCAACAATGGCGCCGCCTGCAGACAGTATCGCAACACCACGCATCAAAATGCACAGTGGCGTAGAGAATCAGCGGACTCGGGTTATGAGTACCTGACAAACCGGAGCACCGGAATGAGAATTGATGGTATGGGCAGAACTAATAATGGCGCTGATTTAGGACTGTGGCGCGATACAACCCATAACAACGCGAAGTGGCGGTTAGAATAGTGGGCTATGTCAAATCCCTTGGAATGGTTCAATCGGATTTGGTAATGCTCTTTAGTAGTTAATTTTGGTTCTGACTGCTATTGATTTTTGACAACAAGTGACTTATAAAAAGAGCTGCCCGGGAAAGTTCCGGGCAGCTCTTTGTTTAAGAAAATCTGATTAAACGAGAAATAAAGGAAAGTTTTATATGAAGGAAAAAACGTGGATTTACCCTGTAATTATTTTAGTTGTACTTATAGTCCTCGTAACAACCGGGTTAATATTAACCTCGTCAACTTCATCAATAGAAGAAGAACAGCAAAGAGCTAAACTGCCGGAAGCGTTACTTGTCGGGGCAACCGACTTTATATTAGTCAAAGGCGGGACTTTTAGGAATAAAAAGTCCAGTTACTACCGAACAGGTGCAACGATACAGGATTTTTATATCGCCAGATATGAGGTAACTCAAAAAGAGTGGACTGATGTAATGGGAAGTAATCCCTCAAAATTCAAAGGCATCAATTTGCCGGTAGAAATGGTCAGCTGGTATGACTGTGTCCAGTATTGTAATAAAAGGAGTATCAAGGAGGGCTTAAAACCGTATTACAATATAGACAAGAATGAAAAAGACCCGAATAGTGTAATTGACAGCAATGATATAAACTGGACGGTAACGCTCAATGCGGACGCTAATGGTTACCGGTTGCCGACCGAAGCGGAGTGGGAATATGCAGCAGGCGGAGGTCGGATAAGCAAGAGTTACACATACAGCGGAAGCGATAATATAGAAGACGTAGCGTGGTATTGGAGAAACTCCGGAGATAAATACTTAACAGGATTTTGGCACTGGATCAGAGTAGAAAATAACAATGGTAAATCACAACCTGTCGGCATCAAGATGCCCAACGAGTTAGGGCTTTGCGATATGTCGGGCAATATAAGGGAATGGTGCTGGGATTTGTACGAGGGTGGCCGAGTTGAGGAACCTCAGGAGCGGATTTGGAGGGGCGGCGGTTGGCTCGGCGACGATTTCTGCTGCGAGTCGTCTTTCCGGGCGGGATTCTGTGCGAGTGGCAAGGGCCCCGATCAGGGTTTTCGTTTGTGTCTCGGCATGTTGCAGGGCTACGGGAAAGCAACTGAGCTGCCCCCCTTCACAGATGTAGGCTTTCGGCCCGTTAGTGAAAGACCTGGTCAGCCCGTCCCTAACCCGCCGCCCGATATCGTACACAGCGATGACGGCCTGCACATCGCTTGGCCGCAGCTAACCAAGAACGGCAAGTTAGTCGTTGTAGTAGACGGTCGGACCGGGCAGGAGGAGTTCGACGACATCGGCCCGATTACCTTCAGCCCTGATGGCGAACGCGTAGTATACCCGGCAAAGAGAGGCTCAAACTGGGTTATGGTGGCCGATGGTAGGGCGGGGCCGGAGTATGATAAAATCGGTCTGTACAGTATCAGTCCAGACAGCAAGCGCTTTGTGTATGGAGCGAAGAAAGATGACAAATGGTTCGTTGTGTTGGACGGTAAGGCCGAGCCGGATGGATACCTTGATGCTGGCTATTTCACCTTCAGTCCGGACAGCAACCATCTTGTGTATGCGGTAATAAAAGGAGACAAATGGTTCGTTGTGCTGGACGGAAAGACCGTGCCTGAATCTCACGATACCGTTGGCTATTTCGCTTTCAGCCCAGACAGCAGTCGTCTTGTTTACGCGGCAGGAAAGGACAGCAAACAATACATGGTGGTGGATGGCCGCGCCGAAGAAATGTACGAGCGGGTTGGCGATCCGGTATTCAGTCCTGACAGTAAACGCCTTGCGTATCTTGCGGAGACAAAAGATGCGGAGCTGGATAAAGGACAGTTGTTCGTCGTGCTGGACGGCAAGGAGGGTAAGAAATATGACGGTTTGAACACGCCCATCTTCAGCAAAGATAGCAAGCATATTGCTTACAGTGTGATAAAAGGTGATTATCGCATGGTGGTAGTGGATGGTAATGAAGGACCTCAGTTCGAGATGGATCCGTCCATAGAAACGTTAATCTTTGGTCCCAACGGCAGTCGCATTGCGTATGTAGTGCTTAAGGACGAAAAAGAAGTTTTGGTAGTGGACCATCAACAGGAAGGGCCGGGCTATGACGCCATCGGTCTGAACAGCGTCGTTTTCAGCCCCGACGGCGAAAGCTTTGCATATGTAGCTAGTAGGGGCGACAAATGGTTCGTAGTGTGGAATGGCAAGGAGGAACCGGAGTATGATGGAATTGCCTATGGCAGTCCTGTCTTTAGCCCCGATGGTGAAACCCTTCTGTATGCGGCGACTAAGGACTACAAGTGGGTTTTGGTGTTGAATGGCCAGCCGATAGAATACGATTTCGGCGCGGTCGGGGACACCTTTTTATTTAGCCCGGACGGCAGTCATTTTGTCTATGCAGCTCTAAAGGACGACAAGTGGTTCTTGATGGTGGATGACCAGGCTGGGCCGTCGTATGACTACGTCTCTAAGCCAGCCTTTAAAGCCGATGGAATAGAATACCAGGCTGAACGTGACGGCTGGTTTCTCCGGTGCCGATGGAGTTACCTATCAACAGATGGTGACAAGTTGATTGAGGAAAAAGTCTGTAGGTTGCCTCAAGCTAAATCCGAAGACAACGCAGCGAAAACCGACTGAAAGGGCTTTTTCGGTACTAAAATAGAAGAAAAACGGCACGGCCGAAAATGTGAAGTTGAGGATTACATACCTTTTATGTCATTCCTGTTACTACACTTACTAATATTAGTTCTTATTAGAGGCCTGGGCGGAGCTTTCATTCCATCGCCCATATAAAAACCAGTTTGAGTGGGTTGATTGTATCCGACATTCTGCCAGGCAACGCTCAATCTGTACACAGGGTCGTGCATAAAGGTATAAAAACGCCGGTCTGTTGGTATCGTAGTTGTATAAATGCGCAGGTGTTTGTTGTCTTCGGTTCTGTAAATCAGTTCTTCTCTCCAGTCACCGAGAATATCTGCACTTAGACAGGGATTAGCCTTCGTGCCGTTGTTGCTCGCACAACCTTCGGCTGTAAATAATTTTTTTGCTGATGCGTTCCTATAATCCCACTTATAAATGTGTGTGCCGTCGAGAATCTCACGAAGGACGTCATTATCCCACCATACGCCCATATTGCACCAGCGCGGTTTGGAGTCGGAAATCTTTTCACCTTTACAGTTGTATAAGGCATACAAACCCCGTCCTGAGGCCCAGCATTCATATCCTTTATAGCGTGGGTCAATGTCCATAGCTATACCCCTTGCAACATCCTCGCTGGGTACGGCCCATATTACTTTTCCCGTTGCAGCGTCGCGGAGGTTGGCGCCGTATGGATGTGGCGGCTTTTCGTGGATACCAAAGACCTCCAGGCCTGGCCTGTCTGGGTCGATGTCGGCTAGATGCATCGCATCACCGTGCCCAAGACCAGTCGAATAAAGCCCCTTACCATCATCGTCAATCACGCAAGCACCATAAACAATCTCGTCTCTGCCATCAGCATCAACATCGCCGACGGCAAGATTATGATTACCCTGCCCTCTGTAATTTTTGCCGTCCGGCGTAACGTCATTACTATCAAATGTCCACAAATGCAGAAGCTTACCATTTTCATATTTCCACGCTGCCAGCACTGTACGCGTATAGTAGCCGCGACACATCACAAGACTCGGCCTCTCGCCGTCGAGGTATGCGATACAAGCCAGGAACCTGTCTGCCCTGTTGCCGTAGTCGTCTCCCCAATCAGAAACGTTGCCGCGTGGCGGTATATATTTGACCGTGGCAATGGCTGCGCCCGTTTGCCCGTCAAACACAGTGAGAAACTCCGGCCCGTCCAAAATAAAACCCGACGAATCCCGATAATCAGCATCGGCGTCGCCTATCACGGCTCCCTTTCCGTCAACAGTTCCGTCGGCCGTTCTGCAGGCGACCTCCGCTTTGCCGTCACCGTCAAGGTCATAGACCATAAACGGGGTGTAATGCGCGCCCTCACGGATGTTTCGGCCCAGGTTAATCCTCCACAGGAAAGTGCCATCGAGTTTATAGGCTTCGAACATAGTTTGTCCTGTTTTGCCGGCTTGTGAATTATCGCGAGGATTCATTTGCTGCTTCAATACAATTTCATATTGGCCGTCACCATCGAGGTCTGCAACCGAGGCGTCATTGGGTATATAGCCGGGCAAGGTTTTTAAAGGAATTGATAAATAGTTTTGGTTCCATACATTCACCGGTTTGGACGCCTTGCCCTCAATGCCGTCTATAACAGACCTGACGGTATAAAAATCATTGGGTCCTGAGCCGACATCAATGTAATTTGTCGATTTGATAATCGGCTCATCGTTGATTCTAATTGAGCCGCGGTACACGTTAAAGGCGATGTTATCCGGGTCGGTCCCAAGAAGCCGCCATCCGATATAGGCGATTTTTTCGGCAGTTCTTACTGCCACAACGCCTCTGTCGAGATTTTCCATCTGATATGTTAACCGGCTTTGACAAAAACAGGTAGGGATAAAAACAATAAATAGTCCGAACGCCCTTGTTAAATGAAGCGTCTTCATGAAAATTTTGAATCGTAGCTTGTTATCAAAAACCCTTACACCATCGTCTGATTATAATGCTTTTTAATTATATCGTCAAATCGCAAATTCAGACGTGAGCATTAACGGTGCATCCTGAAGACATGGTCAATGCAAACAAGTTGCTGATTAGCGAGAGAATTGTGAATGGGCAGGGGCGGAGTTGAACCGCCGACACACGGATTTTCAGTCCGTTGCTCTACCA
>CAZDQP010000021.1:0-26714 GCA_964507485.1 uncultured Pirellulales bacterium
ATACTCATTTCTCTTCACTCTCAGCAGCAGACCAATCTCTAAAACACTTCTTGACCAGCGAAAGATATTCAGGGCTTTGTACTCTTTCTTCAACCTTAGAGTCATTTACATCTAATCGAATCATGACCTCTGACAAAGTAATTCCGATCTCCTTTATTTCTTCTTCTTGCAGTTTCAGCCACGATGCAAATATCTTGTTGTATTTTTTCTGTTCTGCCCCAGACCATGCTCCGCCAGCTGCACCTGCAACGCCACCAATGCAGGCAAGGGCAAACTGTACAACAGCAGGGCCAGCACCTCCCTCAAGTGCCTTATTCATATCTTTGCGAAGTTGTTCTTTTTCGTTTGCCATTCTTTTTCTCCGTCATCTGTGGCTAAATTTATTTCCTCCCAGTTGTTTTTCCTCTTGTTGATGTGATTTATGATTATACCTCCCCAACCCCAAATTTCAACAAAAAACTACTGTTTTCCAAAGCATTATTCGTCTTGAGAGATTAGTTGATTGTTATTCGTGAATTGTCAGTTATGTAATTTGTATTTGGATGAAAGCAAATTGCGCACAAATTGGATTTAATGATGAATCCTACTTCCTTCGTCCTCCATGCTTCTTATGTTTTATATCTACCTCTGCAGTTTTTCGCCTTGTCGTTTTTATTTCTGCGATTTCTATCTGAACGCCACCAGTCGATCCCGAAGACTGCGTTACTCGAATATTCTCATAAGCATTTATGACTCCACGAAGATTTTTATGAGCATTTCTCATGCTGGCCGGAATTGGTTGCTTTTCAATTTCTTCCATTAGTATTAGAGGTAATGACCCCTTGTAAACCCCTCCTATTTTCTGCAATTGACCAATCGTAAAATTTTCTTTACCTTCTAATATATCTTCAATGAAGCTTCCTGGTTTATCTATAAGACTGGCGATTTTTCGGTTTGTTAAATTCTTACCATTATTTTTTAAGCACTTTATAATAAAACTTGAGAATGGCTTGCTCACGCTTTTATTTTTCATGGCTATTCACCCCATTATCATATTCAGTATTAACTCATGAACAAAACACTATTATATTAAACTGCACAATATAGGTCAAGGTGTAATACATCAGCGTTTCACCTATATTTTTGCATAACATATTTCCTATGGTGTTAATTCAATAACTATATTCTATACGACAGACTGTATAATATAGTTCAAGGCATAAATTTGATATCGAGTGACTTACTTCATGAAACATTTTTTTGTTTATAGTAAAAAATGCATGTTGGAAACGGGCAACTGCAGTTAGTATATGACAGCATATGCGCAAACCTTCTCTATCGCATTTATGCAGAAGATCTTGAACATGTTTTAGACTTGAAAATACCAAGCTGCTGAAATGATCTAAATGTTCTGAATGTCATTCCGATGAATTAAAAAAACTCGCCATTACACATTTCTCCTCATATATCACTTAAAACACATTATAAATATATTTATCGCCCAAATCGAAAATTATAATCACTTTTTCTTCTCGTGGTTAATTTCCTCGTTTTGAAACAGCTTGTAATTATACCGTCCATGCTATAAATATCAAGACTAAACTTCTTTACTTTTATAAATAGTACCCAAAATATCACAACACCAGAAATAGGAGAAGACCTCTACATTCTCAATATGAGTATAGACCGCCTCCGTATTCAATCGATGAGGCGAAGCTAAGGCATAAAGTGTAGATGGAAAAAACCAGATTTTGCAGATTTTTCTAAAAATTTCCTTGCTGAATTATATCTTAATAAAGTATTCTAATAATCAGCGGAGAGAAATCCGCTAATTAAAGAAATCACTGAGATTTCAGACGTTTCGCCTCAAAACGGCTAGATTGTAATTGAAGAGACGTTTGGAAGGCTCGGTGCTCTCTTTTGCGGAGGGCACCGTTTGCTTTTTGCACAAAGCGCGGTTCTCTCTTACAACATTGCTATAGAAAGAGCATCGCTTAGCTTTCGCGTTCTTCAAAGCCCCTAGCCGGGCCGAGGCGAGCGTGATTGCGGCGGTGCTCTTTATTTTTGCGCTGGCGCGGGGCATTTCAGCTCTGCAAAGTAGCACACCGCCGCAATATATAAATGGGTGCATTGCACCCCGGCGGTGCTCTTTATTTTTGCGCATCGCATTCCGGGAAAGAACAAAGAGATGTTCAAGCTGATGATATGGTATCTGCTCGAGAGAATCGTAAATGTGCCCGCACATTACCTGACACAACTGCATCTTATGCTCGTAAAGAAAGTCTTAAATGCGCTTAAGAACAGCAGGCAAACAAAGAGGGAACAATGAAATTTACACCTGCAAAAGAGAAGTTTCAAATAGTTGTATCCGCAACGATAATCATCTTAAGCTTATTATTGGTAAAGTCCTTCCCATTTCTTGCTGTATATGCGCTTTTCGCATTAGTGTGGCTTCTCTGCTGTATTATCCGATGTTTCTACGATACGGATTAAGCCATCTAGCTGACAAACTGCGCGGCCTGACAGTTCTTTCGTCCTCCTGGGACTTGTGGTTACAATCGCCACTCGAGGCCGCGCAGCTTTTTAAGATGCACCAAATTTCAAAAAACTACTGTTCCTTCTCTTCAGTCTCTTCAGTGCAGGGATGTTCCTTAACATCACCGTGGCATTCTTCTGCCTGCTCAGGCGTACATTCCTCCGGCTTTTCTTCCAGCTTCTCCGGCTGTTGGCACTTGTTTTTCTCATCGCACATAATAAGCTCCTTAATCTGCAATCTAACTTTTTCGCCGCAGCTTTCGGCGGAATACCAATAATCAATTATCCTGCCATTTCGGTTATTAAATCCGCAGCATGATTAGTAATTTACCCGCTCCCTCCCCAAATTTCAACAAAAAACGATTGTATTGCAATAACTCCGGTAAAATTACTATAGTATAACTATTGCTTAGACTCACAGGCGGGGTCGGAAGGATTCCAATAACAATCTACCAGCCAGTTGTTGGCCATAATTGCAAAATCGTAAAAGTTTACCCTGCAGTTATTGTTCAAATCGCCAGCCAGTTCAAACTGACATTCTCTCAGGCCAAGCGAGTACCAATATCCGCCCGAGATGGCCACAAAACCTGCATTGGGCTCCGGCACGTCGCATTGCCCTTCGTTATTTTGTCCCCAGCTCACGATCGAGCCGTCGGATTTAAGCCCAAGACCATAATACGCGCCTGCGGCTATGGCCACAAAATCATTGCCATCTGGCACCATCGTCTGACCATGATTATTCTGTCCCCAGCCGACGATACTGCCGTCGGATTTAAGAGCGAGATTAAAATACCCACCTGCTGATATATCTACGAAATCATTGCCATCCGGCGGGATTGTCTGGTCGTACCAATTATTCCCCCAGCAAACGATACTGCCGTCGGATTTAATCCCAAGACTATGAAAAGATCCTGCGTCTATGGCTACAAAATTGGTGTTAGGTTCCGGCACCGTCGCCTGACCATTAACATCAAACCCCCAGCCGACGACACAACCGTCGGATTTAAGAGCAAGGCCGTGATAACCGCCTGCGGCTATGGCCACAAAATCATTGCCCTCTGGTACCGTCACCTGACCAAAATCGTTGCTCCCCCAGCCGACGATACTGCCGTCGGATTTAAGAGCGAGACTATAATATCCGTCTGCAGATATGATCGCAAAGTCATTGCCATCTGGCACCGTCGCCTGACCATTAGCATCATTCCCCCAGCCGACGATACTGCCGTCGGATTTAATCCCAAGGCCATGAGAATGACCTGAGGTTATAGCTACGAAATCTACATTGGGCGGTGGTACATTGCATTGACCATACCCATTGTCTCCCCAGGCCACAATTTCTCCAGCGGCCCATACCGATATGGGGAAAACAAAAGCTGGAAGGAAAAAACAGGCTGAAACAACTATGATGAAAAATCTTTTGTCCTTTGTGAAGTTTCGCATAGTACTATCCTCCTTTCAATTAAGTTAGTATGGATTTTCTCTATTAAACGTTTGACTGTGCAGCCAATTCTTCCAATACTAATAAAAGTATAAAAAATTCATTTGAATTTCATTATTAGCTTTACAGATAACTCTCGCGCACTAAATCTATTCTAAGGGCGTAATCTCAATGACTACCGGTGATACACCACAACTAACAAGCTTCTTTCCTCCAAGTTGTTTTTCCTCTTGCTGATGTGATTTTAGATTATACTTCCCCATCCCCAAATTTCAACAAAAAACTTCAATCAGGGACACCAATTGGGGTCGTGGGGATTGCCGCATACAAGCCACTGGACGCCGAACAGGGCAAAATCCGCGAAGTCAACCTTGCAGTCACCGCTGAGGTCGGCGGTCAGTGAGGGGTCACACTGGAAAATCATAAACACATCATCGCTGACGTCACTTGCAATTACGCCGTTGGTATCGCTTATTTTAATCAGGCATAGATTCGAATCCACAACCGGCAGCGGCTGCCAGAAGTATGAGCCGCTGTCGGGCAGGTCTGAGTCTACAAGTAAGTAATTGAAGCCGTCGTCAGTCGAATATTCGATCTTAACAGTGCTGCCGTCCAGTCCGCTGCTTTCCCACGTTATCGTATATTCTGAACCTGCCAGTAACATCTCACCGCCGTTGGGGTCAAGGACTGTTATCGTAGAAGGCGCAGCAGGCTCAGGGATAAACGCTCCGTAAATATCAGCGTTGCTGACGCCGTTCCTGTAATCCTCCCAGACAACCAAATTGCTATCTATCGCAGGGTTCTTCTGGTCATAACTGTTCGTGCAAATAGGAAAAACCGTCTGGCTCGAAATCCTGTAACCGTAAATATCACCAGCTCCGCTTCGCCTGTCTTCCCATACTACTATATCGCCGCTTATAGCCGGGTAAATCTGGTCGCTGCCCGGGTATTTGCAGATTTCAATTTCCTGCAACGTAGCAAGGCTCATGCCGTAAATATCATTGTCCCCATTCCGGTTGTCCTGCCAGACAATGACATTACCGCTTATTGCGGGGAACTGCTGCCAGCTATCGACGATGCGGATTATTATATCGTCATCGGTGCTGATATCCTTGCCGTATATATCCGCGTCGCCGTTCCGCATATCGCGCCACACGACAATGTTGCCGTCAATCGCCGCGTCCGACTGAGCGGAAGAATTCGTGCAGATTTCAAACTCGCTTCCATCGTAGCCGAAGATATCGTTGTTGCCATTACGGGGGTCCTGCCAGACAATAATGCCGTCGCTTACAGCCGGGCTTTCCTGCTTGTAGGAATTTGTGCAAATTGCTGTCTCCGGACCGGACGGCAGTAAGTAGCAGTAAATATCAGAATTTGTTGTGCTGGGACGATAATCCTGCCAGACGACAGTAGGGCCACTGATTGAGGGATATTGCTGATTGCGGCTGGCGGAGCAAAGCAGAATTCCATTAACGTCATTTAAATCGGCCGGATTGTTTCGATAAATATCATACGAGCCCGAACGTTTATCCTGCCAGATAACGTAGCTGCCGCTGACCGCCGGATAGCTTTGCTCCGCCGTCCATGTGCAGACAGGAAAGCTGTTCGGCTCGTCGGCTTTTGAAATCGATGGACCACCAATAAGAGCTAACATAATGAACATTACACAAAGTTTGAGCGTTGTCATTTTTTTCTCCTGTAAAAAATTGAGTCCCCCTTTGATTTGTTAAGCGAATCTGAAATATAAAATGTAGATAAAAAATATGAATTTTGCAGGTTTTTTCCGACAACTCCCTCATGCTAATCCAAACGATTGAAAATCTCTGCCGCAAAGCCTACAATATGGAATTATGATTGTTGGCGTATTAACAACTCAACTGCATTTACACGGAATAACCTCGCTGAAAGAAAAGCGAAGCATTGTCAAAAGCCTCATCGGCCGACTCAAAAGCAGGTTCAACATCTCCATTTCTGAAGTCGACCATCAGGATGAAAAAACTTCTGCAGTAGTAGGAGTTGCGCTGATTTCTAATGATACACGTTTTATAAATCAGCAGTTCGACAGCATCATCGATTTTATGCGTGGAGACGGCCGATTCTATCTGGGAAAAGTCGAACGGGAAACATTCAACTCATAACACGTAATTCGCGGTTTATTATATTTGTACTTCAATCATTTACCCGCTTCAGCGTTTATACCACATTCAACGCTTTTTTGGATTTTTGCACGGCGTCTTTTTGTAATGAGCCAAGCTCCCAAAAAAGCAAAAAACAATAGGAATATTGTACTGATAACTGATTCCAATATCATGTAACCGGTGTAAATCGGGTTTCCATTGGGCATAATACTCATACACTTTAAGATGGCATAAAAAGCTCCGACTATTAAAACGCCAAATAAAGTTGCCCTTCTCTCTCTATTTCTTGAAAGGCAGCTGATAAGGAGGGCCATTAGGAAGCCTGACACACCGAATGCTACAGCCTCAGCCATTGAATGCCTAATTGTATTAATAATAGTTGCGTATGTTCTTCCAGACCGTCTAAAGACACGTGCAATAGACCTCCCAGAAAAATCGCCAAAAAAAATGGAATCATATATATGCCCAATGTTACTCCGCAAACTATAGATAATCCGCTTACAATAACCGCTTTCATTTGAGATTTTGGCATTTTTTACACTTCCTTATTAATACCCAAACTCCTCTTGGTGCATAATACACTCTGTTATACCTCACCTACAAAACACAACTTAGAAAATCTTATCAACAACAAATCTTGCACTAAAGAATATGTCGATTGCAGTTCCCAAACCAAGTACAGACCACCGCAACCAGGGAAGTCGTAATTTTGCACGAACCATAAAAAATATGATTGCAAGAGCAACTGTGCCTACTATGTACATTTTCGCATCCACCAGAAAAAGCTTTGCATACTTATCACCAAGGCTGGCGAACTTCTGAAAGTACTCTGTCGCCAACAATAGTGTTATTATGGAAAGCCCTGCCATAAAGGCCGTGCCCGCTAATACCCATCCTCTGTCCGCAGGGCCCGCCGAGCAAAATCCCTGCATTCCCATACCTATAATTATCGAGCAGCACAGGACAGGAAAGCTAAGCCAGATAATCGGGCTCACACCAAACAGGGGCGGAGAGGATGCCAGCACTATCCCAATGCCGAAGATTATTAGTATGCTGAGCCGTCGGGCAATAAAAAGCATCGAGAATCCCATCACAAGTGCAGCTACGGGGACATGATAGAATCCCACCAAAATTATATCTCGCTCAGCCGTAACAAATGGAACTACTATGCCCAGAAGGTCGGCCAAATGCAGTCGATTTTGCATTGGAATCGCAAATAACCTGTAGCGAGAAGACACCTCAAAAAATAACAGTATCGCTAAAAATGGCAACGCTGACAACGGTACCCTCAACCACTGCCATTTGCCCTTAGGACCGAATGCGGCCGGCAAAAACAACCACGGAGTAATCGCCATCAAAAAACCTGCTGTCGGATGATAACCTGCCAAATTCAGTGCAAAAGGCCCAAAGCCATAAACTGCCCCTGCGAATAATGAGCCCAATAAGCTCGATACCCACCGCCTGCTCAGCGCAAAACACCCCAAAGAGGCCAAACAACTATTCAAAATAATAAGATATTGCAGTACATCGAAATTTTTGAAATATGGCTGATACAAATAGACGGCAAAACCAGCATATATCACCACCGCAGCAATAAACTTGCTGATATTTTTACCCATTGGTTCACTACTACCAATATACGGCTTCTGTTTCTTCCGCCCACTTCACTATTTAAGTATTACTTTCCCAGTGCCTGTTGTTATTCTGCCAATCTTATAAACTTTCTCTCCATACCTTGTTAATTTCTTCATAATCGAATCCGCAAAATCCTCCGCAACTATCAAAACATACCCGATGCCCATATTGAAGACATTGTACATCTCAGCTTCTTCAACAGGACCTTTTGCCTGCAGAAATATGAATATCTTATGCCTCGGCCAGCTTCCCTTTTTAAGAACGGCATCGCAGGTTTGAGGCAGCATACGCGGAATATTTCCAGGCAGTCCGCCGCCTGTAATATGTGCCATCGCATGTACGACCTTCTTTACTTTGTAATGGGACAACAATTTCACGATCGACCTGACATAGATTCGAGTCGGCTCCAATAAAACATCCCCAAGTATTGCCCCGTCGAGCTCGTCAGGCATGTCGGTCATTTCCAAACGACCTCTCTTAAAACAAATATTGCGAGCAAGTGCATAGCCATTACTATGCAGCCCGCTTGAGGCCAGTCCAAGGATGCAATCACCATTTCTTACGTTGTTTCCTGTGATGATTTTTTTCCTCTCGACCACCCCGACGGCAAACCCGGCCATATCAAAATCGCCTTCGCTGTAGGTATCTGGCATTTCAGCGGTTTCGCCGCCTATTAGCGCGCAGTCAGCTAACCGGCAGCCAGCTGCGACGCCTCTCACTATTTCTGCTATTATTTCGGGCTCTAACTTGTGAACAGCCATATAATCCAGAAAAAATAACGGCTCAGCGCCTTGAACCAGCATATCATTGACATTCATCGCTACTAAATCAATCCCTACAGTGTCAAACTTTTTTATTTTGCTAGCCAATTGAACTTTGCTGCCTACTCCGTCGGTGCAGGCAACTAATATCGGATTTTTGTAATTCTTCTTGAAAAGTTTCTCGTCGTAGTCAAGACGAAACATCCCTCCAAAGGCCCACTTCGAATCAATTACCCGCGGGCCAAATGTGCTCGAAACATACCCATATATTTTTTCGACCATCTCATCATTGGCTTCGATGCTCACGCCGGACTGTGCATAGTTTATACACTTACTCATTTGTCTGGGACCAGTCATCAAACATCTGCATTTGATAATGCTCCAAAGCAAACTTGTTCACCGCAGTATATACTGGTATCGGGTATTTGCCGCTCCAGCAGGCTGTACAGTAGTTCTCCGCTGGAAAAGTCGTACAAGACAGCAGTCCTTCCAACGACACATAACCAACACTATCCACTTCAAGAAATTCCTTAATCTGTTTCAAATCGCGATTATTGGCCAGCAGTTCTTCTCTTGTAGGAAAGTCCACACCGTAAAAACAGGGATACCTGATTGGCGGACAACTCACCCGCATATGAATTTGTTTCGCACCCGCCTGACGCAATGTTCTGATCTTGCCTCTTGTCGTTGTTCCGCGAACTATCGAATCATCTACCACAACGACGCTCTTGCCAGCTACAACTTCCTTAACCACCGCTAGTTTAAGTTTTACCTCCAGCTCTCTTAATTTTTGGTCCGGTGAGATAAACGTCCTGCCTACATAGTGGCTTCTGACCATTCCCATATCAAAGGGTATTTTGCTCTGCTCGGCGTAGCCTATTGCTGCTGATGTCCCCGAGTCCGGCACAGGTATCACAACATCCGCATCAGCAGGGCGTTCTATTGCCAGTCGTTTACCAAGACTCTTTCTAAACTGGTGAACATTTTCACCAAAAATGGTGCTGTTTTGTTTAGCGAAATAAATATGTTCAAAGATACAATGGGCTGGTGTAACAGAACCGGATGCAACAAAAAATCTGCTGGAGAGGCCGTTCTTATCCAGACGAACAATTTCGCCCGGCATAACCTCCCTAAGATACTTCGCTCCGACCGCATCAAAAGCGCAGCTTTCGCTGGCGACAACATAAGCCCCATTACCTATTTGACCCAAACACAAAGGTCTGACGCCATAAGGATCTCTTGCAGCTTCGATGCAGTCAGAATACAAAAATAGCAGACAATATGCCCCCTGCAAATGATTTAACACATGAGCCGGCGGGTCGGGTTTGCTGACGTGAGTCGGTTTGGCAAGCAAATGAATAATTATTTCGGTATCGGAAGTAGACTTAAAAATACTGCCGTGTGCTTCATACTCGTCCCGCAGCAGACCAGCATTTATAAGATTGCCGTTGTGCGCTACAGCCACCTGACCACGCGAATACTCACTCAAAAGCGGCTGGCTGTTTATCGATTTGTTGGAACCAGTAGTCGAATACCGCACGTGACCGATAGCCATCGGATTCGCTAATCCCTCTAAAATACCACTGCCCCTGCGAAAAACTCTGCTTACCGCCCCCATTCCTTTGTAACACTGGATAAACTCGCCATTACTGGATGCAATACCTGCCGACTCCTGACCGCGATGTTGGAGACTGTACAAGCCAAAATAAGTTTTTTGAACCGCCTCGGGGTCCCCGAATATGCCGAAAAGGCCGCAGCTTTCTTCTTTTTCAAACACTAACAGCAACCTCTCAAAAAGTACAGTTTAGCTAATCGGCCAAGTTAAGTCAAACAATTGTTTCTTCTGGCTCAGGATACATAAATTCAGGCACTCGACAAACTTTACCCTCGCTATTGACACAGGCAAGAACGCTCGAACCCTCAGCTAAAATTACACCATCGCTGTAACGGGTTAGTTTGTAGCCGTGCTCAACCCTGCTAGTGCTGACTTTTAAGCAACTCGTTTCCAGCTGTAGCTTCTCATCATACTTTGCAGGCCGGCGGTATTTTATGCACAACTCTGCTACAACAAAATATACCCCGGCTTCTTCCAAATCCTTATAAGCTACATCGTTAATCCGTAAAAGCTCCGTACGCCCCATTTCAAACCACACCGGATAAACGCTGTGGTGAACCACCCCGCCTTGGTCTGTCTCGTTATATCGAGGCACAATAACTATCGTATGGCTTTGAACAGTTGTACGTTTAGGAAATCTCATACCCTAATCTCCTTTTAAAAGCTAACAGCAATAAATAACACAATAGCTGACATTTGCAAGTAGTAAATTTACTTAAACCACCGGTTGCAAACTATATGAAAACCTTAAAACATCGACCCGATAAATACTATTCGGAAACTACAGATTTAGCAGCTAAAACCACCCCCCGTAGGATAAAAGTATTGACTTATCTGCTTGTTAATTGGATAATCACACATTCACCTTTGATTAAGAAGAATTTTTTGCGTTTTAATCCACGAAAGGACATATTTATGAAAACTCACTCTACTCGCTTTAATCTCCCGCTTTTAAGAATCACAGCTTGTTTCGTAATGCTTCTTACCGTCTCCGACTTGGCAGCAGCCCCTGAACCTGATACCGCTTCAACTGAGCTGAACTCCTCTGTTAAAACAAACATTGACAGCATTGCCGTTACCGTCAATGGTGTCAATATCAAAGAAAGCCAGATCCAAACCGAGCTCGAACCACAGATTCAGAAAATGGCCGCGCAACTGCCACCCGCCTTCGTTGAGCAATACAAAAAGCAACTCAGGCAGCAGGTCCTGGAGAAAATGATAGTCGAACAGCTGTTGGACGAAAAAGTCAAAGCAGCCAAAATAGTAATAACCGATGAAGAAGCAATTGAACAAATCAAAGAAATGGCCTCACAGCAGCAACCACCGTTATCTATGGAAGATTTCAAGGCGTTGATAGAAGCATACGGCCAAAGTTTCGACGACGTAAAAAACCGAATCCGCAAAGGACTGGCCTATCAAAAGCTTATGGAAGCTCAATGGGCCGGCAAATTGAACATTAAAGACGAAGATGTCAAGAAGTATTATGTTGAAAATAAAAGCCAGTTCGAAACACCTGAATTGGTCAGAGCAAGCCATATACTGATAACACCCAAAACTAATGACCCAAATACTGATCCGAATCAGGCAAAAGCCGCAGCACTTGCAAAAGCACAAGACCTGCTTAAGCAAATCAAAGATGGTGCCGATTTTGCCGAACTAGCAAAGGCAAACTCTGATTGTCCTTCATCTCAACAGGGCGGTGATTTGAATTTCTTCGGAAAAAACCAAATGGTACCTGCATTTGAAAAAGCTGCTTTTGAATTAAAACCCGGACAGGTTAGCGATACTGTAGAAACCAAGTTCGGATATCACATAATAAAGGTTACGGACCACAAAAACCCCAATGTCGCAACGTTTGAGCAGGCAAAAGACGATATAATAAAGTTGCTGACACAAACAAAAAAAGCTGAATATGCCGAGGAGTACGTCAATTCGCTCAAAGCCGACGCTAAGATTGTCTATCCGCCCGGCAAGGAACCGCAGGCGCCAACTCCACCGGTGATGAAAGCCGTTCCTCGTCCTGATAATAAACCCGTTACTGAGCCGGAGAAGAAGACTCCAAACTAAATATTAAACTTCGGTCAAATAATATCCTTTAACATACAACGCTATATGCGATTGGTCCTGTTAATTGGTGAACTGCCGAGGCACCTCACACTAAAAAGGACGCTCAAAAACTCCTCGCGGCAGATAGCTAAGAGTAAGCTTCGGAACGTCTGAATATAAGTACAAAAAATTTTAGTAAATTTTTCAGTAATTTGTTGGCAAACGCCGATGTTCATCATATAAATTAGGCGTTGTGCTTTCTGTGGATAATCTCCTCAGGATATTTTCAAGGACGCCAGGCACCTTTCAGGGATGAAAAATATGTCGAATCAACCACGAGTAGCAAAGGTTTTAGCTGCACTTTTGGTTTCAATGACTACCGGGGCAATTGTTTTAATGGCTCTGGGTAATAATCCTCCTTCTGCTGGTCCGTTTTGCCTCTCCAATTATTATCGTCTTAATCCAATCGAAAAAGCTGTTTCTTCTAAAGCCACCCAGTCACGACATCGTTGGAACTGCATCGAAATCTACTATAGTGTCACAAAAGCCGGAAACATCAAACAGTTGGCCTCACTCAATGGACTGTCCAGTCCCGAAGACCTCAACTGCCACTTTGTCATCTGTAACGGCCTCGGCGGCGATGACGGCCAAATACAGCCCACCGAAAAATGGCAAAGACAATGGTCTATCGTTCCCGGAAAAACTTGGTTCGGCAGCAGTCAGACTATCCGCGTCTGTGTTATTGCTGATGGCGAAATCACTCGACCAACAAACACACAGATAAAAAGGACCGATGCTCTGATAGAAACGCTGTCCAGAAAATTTAACATTCAGCCCGATTATATCTACTACCCAAGCAATTGGGAGTAGCCGCAGGATTATTAAAAAGCCGGACGAAACATTCTTATTAGGCCTCTTTTGTAGCGACTGTCTTTAGCAATCCAAAGTTTTCTCTTTCCGTTAACACTACCCACGCACGCCAGTCTTTTTTGCTGATTCGCACCGGCTTGATTGTTTTAATGTCCTCCAGCCATATCAAAAAACCGAATTTGACATCGCTTTTGCTTTCCCAGTATTCGTCGCTACCGATGATATGGTCATTATATCTCTGTCTTATCTCGATTATTTGATGTGGCGAAATATTCTCGAAATTCTTGACCGCTTTAACCCTTGCTGTAGCACAGACTGGTCCGCTGCTTTCCTTAAAAAATAACTTATCACCCGCCAAAACACGTCCCAAAGCATGGGGCTTTGCCCTGCTGAAGCGGGATTCAATGCGCTTCCGACCGGTTAAAATCGCATCTAAATATGGCTTCTTCAAAATCACCAGATGATAATTAGCCATAGTTTTATTTGTTTGATTGAAACACTCCTCACTTTTTATTAAACAGGCTCGCCACAGCACGAATGTGCCCTGGCGTTGTTCCGCAACAACCGCCAACAACAGTAGCTCCCGCATCCAGGCACTTGGCAATCCCTGCGGCAAATGGGACCGGGGCCATCTCAAATACAGTTTTGCTGTCAACTAGTTTTGGCCTGCCGGCATTGGGTTGTGCGATAATCGGCGCCGTTGTTGCAGATTTAATTATAGACACGATACAAGCCATTTGAGCAGGGTCAAGGTCGCCGCAATTGGCCCCAATAACATCTGCACCTGCATCGGTGAGACTTTCAGCGCAATCCTCTGCAGAATCACCCATCATTGTCCTCCCGCCTTTTTCCTCGGTAGCGAACGCCATTGAGGAAATTACTATATGCGAGAAGTTCTTTTTGCACGCACGAAGAGCACATAGTGCCTCCCGCAGGTCAAACATCGTCTCAATAATAAATCCATCCACTCCGACCTCCGCTAAAATCCCAGCCTGCTCGCTGAATGCATCGTAAAATTGCTCTTCTTTATAATTACCGTAGGGCTCAAGCAACTGGCCCGTCGAACCAATGTTGCCGAGTACAAATTGATTATCACCGGCCGCCTGTCTCGCCAATTCAACGCCGGCGCGATTCACATCTCGCACCGGCACATCTATATTGTGACTCTCAATGTAAATGCGATTCATCGTCAGCGTATTAGTGGTCAGGCCGTGGATTCCGCACTGGGCATATTCTCGCTGAATTTCAAGAACTGCTTCCGGGTTGTCGAGATTGTTACTGGCCCTGCCCATAAGGCCGTGCTTGTCCAGCTCGGTTCCTATCGCCCCATCGAGCAAAATTCTCCCCTGATTATTTAAAAATGTTAACAAATTCATTATTAGTGCTTCCAGAATCTTTATATAAAAGTCTTTCTCAATAACCATACAAGAACAAACCTGTCAAGATTTATTTATCCTGCCTGGCTCTAGGTTTGGTCTTTGACGAAAGCCCGGATAATCTCTATAATCAAACTGTTTTCTGAGGACAAAATAATGGAATCAATCCTGCTTGCCGTAATTATAGTCTTGATTGCAGCTGTATTGGGCCTTTTGGTTTGGCTCCTCAGTACTGTCTTCAAAAGTAAAGAGGAAACCGCTACCCATTCCGCCAGTATCAACTTGCTCGCCCAGCAGCTTGAAGCCATTAGAACCGCTCAGGATAAAACCTCGGAAAATCTCCAAAAATCCCTGCAGAACGGCCAAACTACGCTCACCCAAAGCCTGCAATCGAGTCAGCAAATCCTCAGTCGGCTGAACACTCAAATTGGAGAATTGCAGGGTACTAACACGCAAATGCTCCAGCTCGGTACAGACGTTAAGAGACTACAAAACATCTTAAGCTCTCCCAAGCTCCGCGGCCAGATGGGAGAACGGTCCCTCGAAAATATCCTTGCTAACGTCCTGCCAAAAGATAGTTACAAGCTTCAGTATGCCTTCAGAGATGGCAAAGTAGTTGACGCCGTCGTTCAGCTACCGGACTTCCTTGTTCCCATTGACGCAAAATTCCCACTCCCGAGCTTCGAAAAAGTAGCCTCTGCGGAAACTGATGAGGAAAAAACAAAACTCCGCAAACAGCTACTCAAAGACGTCACCGCCCACATAGATAAAATCGCCTCAGATTACATCAGGCCCGCAGAAAGTACCTTGGATTTTGCCCTGATGTATATACCCGCCGAAAATATCTACTATGAAGCGATTGTCAAATATGCTGGTGAAACACAGGACATTCTGCAATACTCCCTCGAAAAAAAAGTAATACCGGTATCACCGAACTTGTTGTATGCTTATTTGATGACTGTAGTTATGGGGCTGCACGGTCTACAGATTGAAAAACAGGCGGCAGAAATCCGCCAGAACTTAAAACGGCTGAACGCTTCTTTCGCCGACTTTATAAACAACTGGGATATACTCGGTAAACATCTTCGAAATGCCTATAACCAATACGACGAGGGACAGAAAAGACTTGACCGTTTTGGAATGCAGCTCAGCCAGATACAAGACGAAAGTGAGGAAGTTAATGGAAAACCAAAAAGCCAGTAAAAATTCCTTTATGACATTTCTCTCCATTGTTTTAGCAGTAATAGTGTTCGCAGCTATTGGTTCTCACTTTTTCAAAAATCGGGCCGGTCTAAGCGGTGCTACGGCCCCACCAATACAGCTAAATAAATGGATTACGTCCCGGCCGCTGAGCCAGTCAGACCTCGACGGCCGCGTTTATGTCATTGAGTTTTGGGCAACTTGGTGTGGACCTTGTGTGCGGGCAATACCCCATACAATTGAGTTGGCTAATAAATATAAAAACGTCCCTTTCATAGCCATTTCCGTAGACAACTCCTCAGAACCGGTAAAAAAAATGGTGAAGGACAAAGGCATAAATTATTACGTTGCAATGGATAACGGCCTGGCCGACAAATTCTCCCTGCGTAGCATCCCGGCAACTTTTGTCATAGGTCGCAATGGCCGAATCATATGGCAGGGCCACCCTATGAAACCGGGATTCGAGACCGCCATCGTCAAAGCTTTAAACACCCCGCTACCGGATACAAGTTCGGAGTAAACAAAAGGATTGAGTTATGAGAAAGACATAAATATGCCCAAAAAAACTAAACGTGCTATAAGAAAACGATACACAGATGCATTTCGATATGTATTCTTAGAGTTTTCTACGAAGAACCTTAATCCAGATAAGTTAACTGAGACTCTGAACATTCGACCTTCCGCGTCATTTAAAAGGGGGGACCCATTAAAGAACAAATATGGACAAATTGTAAGAAATAAAAATGGCAAATCTGTAAAAATGCCTGTTGGAAGCTGGAGCCTTGATTCTCGTGTCCGTGAAAATTCTAAACTTGAGACTCATATCAAGGATATTCTCAAGCGAATAAGACCCAAAAAGGCGGTTTTGAAGCAAATTTTGAAAAAAGTAAATGGTACTTTAACAATTGTAGTTGAACCCAACAAAGACGTGTATACTGTTTCTTACTTGCTATCTAGTGATATTCTTAATGAATTCACCTCGCTTGGGATAGATATCGAATTCAGAGTTGATATCCCTGAAAAGTGGGATGAGTTTCGTCGGAAAGTCATTAAAAAAGCAAATAAGAAATAATCTTATATGATTTACGAAGACCTCAAAGGAAAAAAAGTATTAGTTACCGGCTCGAGCAGCGGCATCGGTCAAGCAACAGCTATTATGTTCAGCAGGCAGGGTTGCTTCGTCGGCGTCCATTACTTCCAAACCCAAAAAGGCGGCGAAAAAACTCTCGAACAGGTCAAAAAGTACAGCGACGGCGTTCTGCTTTGTGCGGATATGCGAGACGAAAAACAGGTAAGCCAAATGGCCGAGAAGTTCGCCGAAAAAGCCGGCGGCATCGACATCCTTATAAACAACGCCGGCTCACTCATTGACCGCCAGCCCTTCGAAACCGCAACCCTCAATTACCACGAAGACGTTTATGCCACCAATGTCCGCAGCATTTTTCTGGCTACAAGAGCCGCCCTCGCCTTTCTGAAAAAAAACAAAGGCTGCATCGTCAACATCGGCTCGGTCGCCGGACATAGCGGTGGGGCCGGTGGCTCAGGCATTTACGCCGGCGCCAAAGCTGCCGTCGCCACAGAAACAATCGCTATGGCCAAAGAATTCGCCCCCTACGGCATCAGAGTAAACAGCGTCCTGCCCGGCCTAATCGAAACGAGGTTCCACGAAAGGTTCAGCACTCCGCAGCGCAGAAAAGCAGCCGCCCGCCAAACCCCGCTTGGAAGAAATGGTACTGCCGAAGACGTGGCTAAAGCAATACTGTTCCTCGCAAGCGATGCCGCCTCCTTTATAACCGGCGAATATATCGCCGTAAATGGCGGTCTGTATATGAGGGCTTGAAAAACAATACTTGCATTTTGCAGTTTTTTTGGTATAAGGGCACTTTGACAGCACAACGAGCCAAAAAATATAAAGGATGAAACGGATTCCAGATGCACCCTTATGCACGGACGCTAACAAAAGCCAGCCGCTCTCGCGAAACACTGCGAAAGGCCTCCTTCCTCAAAAGCAATAAAACGCGCTCCGCTGCCCCAAAAAAACAATGGGTAATCAAGCCGCCGCACCCCGACGCCGACGAACTTGCCAAATCACTGAAAGTCTCTACCCTCCTTGCACAGGTCCTCATTAATCGCGGAGTAACTGACGTCCAGACCGGCTCCGTTTTTCTAAGACCGAAACTCACCGAGCTTATCAACCCGGAACTGATGCCCGGTGTCAAACTGGCCGTCGACAGAATAAAAAAGGCACTCAACGCCGGAGAAAAAATTACTATTTATGGCGACTACGATGTAGACGGAATCACCGGTGCGGCTATCCTCTGGCAGCTCCTGACTTTACTCGGCGCCGATGTAAACTACTACGTCCCCCACCGCATCGATGAAGGTTACGGCCTGAACGAAGAAGCCGTCCGGTCACTTGCAAAAGCCGGCACAAAACTCCTAATCACCGTTGATTGTGGTATCACCGCGATTGAATCGGCGGAACTCGCCGCCAAACTCGGACTCGACTTGATAATAACTGACCATCACCCGCCCGACGCCCGATTACCGCAGGCCCTCGCCGTTGTTCACCCCGCGCTAGATAAGTCCTACCCAAACCAGGACTCCTCTGGCTCGATGGTCGCCTTTAAGCTCGCTTGGGCAATAGCTAACCAATGTTCTGCTCCACAAAATAGAAGCAGGGCGGGAAAGCTCGAGCCAAAGCTGCGCGAATTTATGCTCAATGCAACTTCTCTTGCTGCTATGGGTACCATCGCCGACATCGTGGACCTGCGAGGCGAAAACAGAATCCTCACAAGCTATGGACTAAAAGCGCTCTCACAGTCAAAGCTCGCCGGTATACAGGCGCTCATCGAATCAGCGGGACTGACAGGGCAGGGGCTCGATAGCCTTCGAATCGGGTTTCGCCTCGCTCCAATGTTAAATGCCGCCGGCCGAATGGGACACGCTCGATTGGCCATCGAGCTGCTCACAAACGATAACTCTGTTCACTCGACTGAAATAGCACGATATCTAAAAGAGCAGAACGACCAGAGACGCCAATGTGAACGAAAAATCTTTGAGCAGGCCCGTGAAAAAATAATAGAGCAGGGACTCGACCGTACCGGCCAGGCGAGTTTTGTCCTCGCAGGACATACCTGGCACACCGGCGTAATAGGAATAGTGGCATCGAGAATTGTCGATATGTATCACCGGCCGACAATTATTATTAATACTGCAGACTCCGAAAAAAGCATCGCTCAGGGGTCCGCTCGCTCGATAGACGGCTTCTGTTTACTTACTGCAATAAGGGCCTGTTCACATCACTTAGTTAATTTCGGCGGACACAAAATGGCCGCCGGAATATCCATCGAAACCAAAAAAATAAACCAGTTCGCAGCAGATTTCGAAGCATACGCAAAAAAGCACCTGAAAAAAAATGATTACGTCGCAAAATTGCATATCGACGCGGAAGCCCGCCTGAGCGAATTTAGAAAAGAAACTATCAACGAACTCCAGATGCTCGGTCCATTCGGCCAGGGAAATCCGAGCCCCCTCTTCGCAACAAAAGGAGTGTGTCTCGCCTCCCCCCCGAAAATCTGCGGCGCAAAGGGTAACCATTTGCAGCTCGTGATAACAGACAATATAAGCGCTGTCCGCTGCATCGGCTTCGGTATGGGAAAATTAGAAAAAAAACTGCTTGAACACGAGTTCTTCGATGTCGCTTATCAACCGCAGCTCAACACCTATAATGGCTACTGCAATGTCGAGTTCGTTCTCTCCGATATCCGCCTGGGATAAGACGTAAGTATTAAAACACGTCTTTAAAGCTTCTGCTCCTTCGCTTTCTCTGTCCCTATTGTCACCTTGTCGATTTTGAATTGGCCCAGAGTGGCCGCCAAGTCGAAAAAGTCACCCGGCTCACCATTGCCTATGGCCATAGCGATATGGCTTGAATCAAAACCCTTCGGCATTCTCGCCGCATCAATACCTACCCACTTATCCCCAACGTATGCCTCTACCCACGCATGACCGCCAAACACATTTTTTTGGCTGCCGAATTCTTTCACATAAACAAGGCCGAAAACCACACGGGCAGGTATCCCTACGGCTCGGCACATCGACGCTGTCAGCACTGCAAACTCGCTGCAGTCGCCTACCTTGCTGGCAGCAACTTCTGCCGCTGATGCGTATCCAACCGACAAACTCCTGTTCTCGATGTACCCCGACACAAATGATTCAATTTTTTTTACGGCCTCTGCAGCGTCTTTGGTGTCACCTACTGCACGTTTGGCAAGTTCTATTATCTCCTTGTAGTCGCTCTGAACAAAGCTTGTTGGCCTCATCGCCTCCAGAATGCCACTGTCATTGCCTTTATAGGGAAACTTCGCGCCTTTCGGTGCGGCGACCGGCTTTACCGTCACGACTGCTCCGTCTCTGCCGACCTGCTGTACGCTTTGATTGTCGCTCGATGGTATTACCGGCATCGTCGATTGGCCGCTCGGCTTAAGGTAATAGACGACTGGTTCAGCTGATTCGATATTATCTAACGGCTCAGGGCTGGCCAAAAACATCTTGTTAATCACGTCTACAACATCATTATCACCAATCGCAAATTCTTTGGTGCAGGCTATCATCTCAACTTCTGCCCCCATAATAGGCGTAATGCTCTTTAACATCCGAAAATCTTTGCCAACATAATTGGTGGTGACAATTTCACCACCCATTGGTGTCTTAAAGATAGTTTTAACCTCTGTCAAAGATACAACACGGCCTAACAGGTCAACATTTTGTTTCGATCCAATCTGCATTTTAATATCGACAGCCTGCATCGCTGTGGGACTGAATAGCTTAACGTCATATTCCAGACCTTCTTTAAAACCTTTCTCTGCCTGCAGCAAACGAAGCCCCTCGAGCATCACCGCACCACTCGGCCAGCCAAATGATTTCTTTTGCTTCCTTCCCATCGATGTAATCGTCGCCTCCACTATCCACAGCGAATCCACCTCTCCCGAGATATTCAACGTACGGGCACCATAACCCGCCCAGGCTTTAAAACCCAATGGATTGCCGTCAATCGTCTCAATGCTGGTTTCCCTCGTATCAACTGTCATCGGAGTCCCGGCTCGGTTTATCTCCATTTTCACTTCTTGAGTCGTGGTCACTTTTTCATCTGCTACGACACGGCCCTGCGTTGCATAACCGATCTTCTTGCCCTCCATAAACACGGCAAAATACTCGGTTTCCTCCGTATTAGATTTGCTCACCCCAACTGCTGATAAAACTACACAAAAAACAAAAATATGCCAGATTTTCATAATTCTGCCCCTTTCCTTCTTCTCGATTTAAAAAAGCTTGCTAACCATTATATACGTAAAGACTCGAATTTTCATCGCAATTTTTCATCCTTTGACTAAAATATATACAAATTCCTTCTGACATAACGCTATGACTTTGAATGAGCTGATAAAATTCGTTTCTTCACATAAAACACCGAATATTTGCATCGATTCGCGCTCAGTCAAAGCTGGCGACATTTTTGTGGCCGTCAAAGGCACAGTGTACGACGGCCACAACTTCATCAACCAGGCCGTTGCAAATGGTGCTGAATATATCGTTTGTGAAAAATCTTGCCGCTGCGATGGACCGAAAACAATCACCGTTGATGATTCTTCGAAAGCAGCTGCGATTCTGGCACAGGCAGCTATGGGCAACCCCGCGTCGAAACTGACCAACCTCGCCGTCACTGGTACAAATGGCAAAACCACCGTAGCTTTTCTCGTCCGTTCTTGCATACAAAACGCCGGAAAAAAGTGCGGGCTTATCAGTACAATTGTCTACGATACTGGAGCAGAAACCTTCGAAGCAAACCTGACAACGCCTGATTGCCTAACTATTGCCGCTAGACAATCGCAAATGTTAAACAGCGGCGCAAAATATATGGTCATCGAAGCCAGCAGCCACGCCCTCGCTCAAAACCGCCTCGACGCCATTAGCTTTAGGGCCGCCGCTTTCACTAACCTCTCCGGTGACCACCTGGATTATCACAAAACCAAAGAACAATACCTCGCAGCTAAAACAAAACTTTTTCAGAATCTATCTCCGGATGCCGTCGCCGTGCTCAATCAACAATCTCCCGAAGCAAAACTAATTGCTGATAAAACAAAAGCAAAAATCTTGTGGTACGCCGCCGATGAGCCGGCCGATATCACCGCCCATACCGAATCAATAGACGTAAATGAAACAACCTTCAATTTAGAATACAATGGCCGGTCGTCTCACGTCAAAACGCCCCTGATCGGCCTGCATAATATCAGCAACCACCTTGCAGCGGCAGGACTGTGCATCGCTGCAGGATTCGATTTGGAAACAATAGCATCTGGTCTCTCCGCCTTACAAACAATTCCGGGACGGCTTGAGAAAGTTAATCACAATGGCAGCTTCACCGTTCTGATTGATTATGCACATACCGACGACGCTCTGAAAAATGTCCTCTCAACATTAAAACCACTCTGCAAAAATAAATTAATGGTCGTTTTCGGTTGCGGCGGAGACAGGGACAAATCTAAACGCCCCCGTATGGCCGAAGTCTCTGAGCAACTTGCCGACTTCGTATTCGTAACCAGCGACAATCCTCGGACCGAAGCTCCGCAGGATATCATAAATGAAATCGTCGCCGGCTTTAAAAATCCACACTCACCCAAAATTACTGCTGAACAAGACAGAAAAAAGACCATTGAACTGGCCATAGAATCAGCCGATAAAGATGACATCGTCCTGATTGCCGGCAAAGGACACGAAAACTACCAAATCATCGGCACGCAAAAATTCCCCTTCAGCGACAAAAAAATCGCATTGGAATCTCTGGCAAAGAAAAATGAAAAAATTCTCAATCAAAGACCTGTCTAAAATAATAACTGCACCCCAGCCGTCGATAACCGCTGACCAGCAGCTTTTTTTCACTGGCGTAAGTACCGACTCGCGCACCATCAAAACCGGTGATTGTTTCTTCGCTGTCACCGGCGAAAACTTCGACGGCAATAACTACGTCCTCAATGCTTTCGCCAAAGGTGCATCCTGTGCCGTCGTCAGCAAAAACGTCCCGCCAAATCAGTTCCAGGGTAAATTTGTTTTCAGAGTCCACGACACGATAAAGGCGCTCGGTGATTTCGCTGCAGAATACCGCCGACAGTGCACCTTCAAAGTCGTTGCAATAACCGGCTCGGTTGGCAAAACTACAGTAAGACAAATAGTCTATCACGTCTTAAGCAGGCATTACCTCGCATTTCAGGCGCCAAAGAATTTTAATAACAATATAGGCCTGCCTCTTACGCTGCTCGGCGCCGACCCAGACCATCAGGTTGTCATCGTTGAATTGGGCGCCAATCACCCCGGCGAAATCGCATATCTCACAAACACTGCTCAGCCGAACATCGCCGTCATAACCAACGTTTATCCCGCCCACTTAGAGGGCTTCGGCAACGTCCATGCTGTCGAAAAGGAAAAGTTATCCATCTCGCAGGGGCTTCCCCCTGATGGTATCTTGATAATCAATTCTGCCGTCGCATCACCCACGGCACACCCCGCCAAAATTATAACTTTCGGCAAATCAGATGACTCCGACTTCCACGCCCGAAATATCTCCTTCGACGGAACCGGTAGTAGATTTACTATTGACGACACAGATATCTTTCTACCGCTGCCCGGCCCGGGTAATATCGAAAACGCACTCGCCGCCTGGGCTGTCTGCAGCCAATTCGACTTAACTATCGATGATTTTAATCAGGCGTTAAAAACCTTATCGGCCGTCCCTATGCGGGCCGAAGTCCTGCAGACTGGGACGCTGACAATTCTAAATGATTGCTACAACGCAAACCCCGCCTCCATGAAAAACGCTCTCGACATATTGGCAAACATCGCCTCGAAAGAAAACCGACGGCCGGTTTTCATCTGTGGCGATATGGCCGAGCTGGGCCAATATACACGCGCTTTACATGCCGAACTCGGGCAAAATGTCGCACGGGCCGAAGTTCGGCTCCTGGTAACAGTCGGTGTTCAAGCAGAAATCGTCGCAACCTCTGCGAAAAACGCCGCAAAATACGGGCTGCAGACAAAATCTTTCACTGATGTCTTTTCAGCTTGCAATAATCTCAAAAAATTCATAAAAAATTACGATATAGTATTGGTCAAGGGCTCAAGAATCAACAAACTGGATTTGACCGTCGAAAAATTAAAAGAACTTTTCTCGTAAAGCATCTGCCTTTGGCGGACACGAAAACACGAGATACGAGATACAGTATGATATACCATTTGTTATGGCATTTCCGTAACGTCTTTACCCACAAGCTGGGTTTCTATGCATATCAGGATGTAATGTTTCGCTCTGTTGCTGCCGTCTTGACCAGCCTTTTCATAGCAGTCTCGCTCGGCCCTTTTGTTATTCGTTTCTTGATGCGCAAAAAAATCGGCGACCGCCCCGAGTTCCACCACGCCGCTCTAAACGAGCTTACCCGCGAAAAAGCCAACACCCCCACAATGGGCGGCTCGATTATCATACTCGCGAGTTTGGCCACAACCCTGCTCTGGGCAAAGCTAAACAATCCCTTCGTTCAAAAAGCTGTCATTTTAGTGATAATGTTCGGTGCACTCGGAGGGGTTGACGACTGGCTAAAACTCACCGCAGACATCAGACACAGAAGCAGAGACGGCCTAAAACCCTGGGAAAAGCTCCTCTTCCAGTTCGGTTTCGCCGTTTTAATTGCTTCCTTCTTGTACAAAGATTTTGCCAATATCCCCGATGGAAAATTGCTCTGGGTGCCGTTTTACAAATATGGAATCCACCTGGCCAACTGGATGTTCGTCCTGATAGCTATTATTTACATATCTGCCACTAGCAACGCCGTCAACCTGACCGACGGTATGGATGGTCTGGCTGCTGGATGTGTTGGAATGGTCAGTCTCGTCCTGGCGCTGCTCTGCTATGTCGCTTCCGAAACAATGACGCGAACGAACCCTATCACCTGGTCCAGCTATCTGCTGCTGCCTGCTATACCCCAAGCCGGCGAGCTTAGCATCTTTTATTCGGCAATTTTGGGCGCCGTCCTCGGCTTCCTGTGGTACAACTGCCACCCCGCCCAGACGTTTATGGGTGATGTTGGCTCCCTGCCGTTGGGTGCTGCAATGGGATACGGCGCGCTAGTAACGAGAAATGAAATTCTGCTCCTGATTATCGGCGGTGTTTTTGTGCTCGAATTGATTAGCGTCATTCTCCAGATTACCTACTTCAAATACACCGGCGGAAAACGACTTTTCAGATGCGCGCCCATCCACCATCATTTTCATCTAAGCGGCTGGTCCGAACCTCAGGTAGTCGTGCGCTTCTGGCTCCTGGCCGCCGCTTTCGCCGCCATCGCCCTCGCCACTCTAAAAATTCGCTGACATCAAAATGAAAAACGGAAACTAAGGATTCTACTTCTTACACATCGTAATCGTCTTCGATATGAATTCGGACGTTTTCTCTGTAGCCTGTTGAATCGTCGCGGCTCATTTTGTCCAACCGTCTCTGTGCCAGAAAAATTTTGACCGCCGTAGCTACAGCACCGCCGCCTACAATAAAAAACACCACCGCCGCAAGCATCGCAAAAAGCTCAGGCAGCGCCAGAATTAATACCCCGAACCCTATCAATAGTAGCCCAGTCGTGAGAATCCCCTTTGCAATCCCTTTCGATGCTTGCGAAACTGCGTTTGTGTAAAAACGAAACATTTCTCTGTCCTTTAATTAAGAAAAACGGGCTCCGAAATGGAGCCCGCTGTATACCTGCTCATTTTTTAATACATTCCGCCGCCCGGCGGCATCGCCGGCGCTGCCTCTTTCTTCTCAGGAATCTCGCTCACCACTGCATCCGTCGTCAATAACAGCGAAGCAATGGATGCGCCGTTTTGTAGTGCGGCCCTCTCGACCTTCGTCGGAACAATCACACCGAACTTAATCATATCGCCGTATTCCTTGCGCAATGCATCATAGCCGAAATTCTTTTCCTTGCTTTCCATAACCTTCTGCGCCACAATCGAGCCATCCAAACCCGCGTTCTCGGCAATTTGCTTAATCGGAGCCACCACTGCTCTGCGAACAATATCAACGCCGATTTTCTCATCACCGCTGGTCTTGACTTTTTCCAGCGCAGACAAAGTTCGCAGCATCGCTACACCGCCGCCCGGCAGAATCCCTTCTTCCACCGCTGCCCTGCACGCATGTAAAGCGTCTTCCACACGGGCTTTCTTCTCCTTCATCTCCGCCTCCGTCGCCGCACCGACATTGATTTGCGCAACCCCGCCTGCCAGCTTCGCTAATCTTTCCTGCAGTTTCTCAATGTCGTAATCGCTCGTGGAGCTGTCTATCTCCGCCTTTATCTGCTCGATTCTTCCCTTTATCTCCGTAGAGCTGCCCGCACCCTCGATAATGGTCGTGTTGTCCTTGTCGATGGTGACCTGTTTTGCCCTCCCAAGCTGCGTCAGCTCGATATTCTCCAACTGCAGACCGAGGTCTTCGAAAATCGCCTCGCCGCCCGTCAGTGTGGCAATGTCACTCAGCATCGCCTTCCGCCTGTCGCCGAACCCCGGTGCCTTCACCGCCGCCACCTGCAGAACTCCGCGAAGCTTATTGACAACCAGCGTCGCCAGTGCTTCTCCCTCTATGTCCTCGGCTATAATCAAAAGCGCCTTGCCCTGCTTGGCCACCTTTTCGAGTAGTGGAACAAGCGACTTCACCGCGCTTATCTTCTTCTCATGAATCAATATATACGGCTTATCCAGAACAACAGTCATATTCTCTAACTTGTTAATAAAGTGCGGACTCAGGTACCCCTTGTCGAACTGCATCCCTTCCACCAGCTCTACTGTCGTCTCCAGCGATTGACCCTCCTCGACCGTAATAACGCCGTCCTTACCGACTTTGTCCATCGCCTCAGCCATCTTCTTGCCTATCTCCGAGTCCTGGTTCGCCGAGCAAGTCGCCACCTGTTCGATTTGCTTGCCCGACTCAACCGGTATGCTCATCTTTTGAAGCTCTTCTACTATCCTGTCGACGGTCTTTTCAATGCCGCGCTTCACCTGCATCGGGTTCGCCCCCGCCGTGATATTCTT
>CAZDQP010000022.1:0-26685 GCA_964507485.1 uncultured Pirellulales bacterium
AGAAGAGTTATTATGACGGGACTCCGGTAAACGCGCCCTATAACAGCCAGATGGGCGAAGATATATTAATGATGGAGGCGCTTGATATTCCCTGCGGTGTTTACTGGGTGGACCGGCCGTGGGCGGTCGGGGATTATGGCTATAACGACTTCGAATGGGACAGGGACAGACTGCCCAACCCGGGGGCAATGATTAAGTGGCTCGATAAAAAAGGGATTAAGTTCATGCTGTGGATTGCACCGTGGGTAAGTGGGGATATGACAAAAACTGCAACAGAGAAAAAATACAACTTAAAAGGCCAAACAGCTATGTTTCCAGAGCGCACGCTGATAGATTTCACAAATCAGGCGGCGAAAACTTGGTGGCAAAATGAGGGCGTTAAAAAAGTTTTAGATGTCGGAGTCGCAGGATTTAAGCTCGACCGCTCCGAAGAGTTAACGCCTGCTTCGGCTGATATATTCGCACACGACGGAAGATCCATGCGACAGATGTACAACGATTATCCCCGCGAATATGTAAAAACGGTGTGGGAAATCTGTAAAAAAGTCCGCGGTGACGATTTTGTTCTTATGCCCAGAGCCGGTTACACAGGCAGCAGCCGATATGGTATCTTCTGGGGAGGTGACATCGGCTCACCTGCAGAGGGATTACGTGCGGCTATTATAGCCCTGCAGAGAAATGCAATAATCGGCTTTCCGGTATGGGGCTCCGATACCGGCGGTTATTGGCAGGGAGCCCTCAACCGTGAAGTTTGTGCCCGCTGGTTGGCATTCAGTTGTTTTTGCCCCATTATGGAGGTCGGTCCAACTGAAGACCGCGGGTTGTGGGATATGAAAAGCGAGCCCCATTACGACACCGAGTTAATAGCCGTCTGGCGACTTTACGCCAAATTGCACACCAAGCTGATGGATTACAGCTACGCCTGCGCCAAAATCGCCCACGAGAGCGGTACTCCGATTGTCCGTCCCTTGTTTCTGGTTTATCCTGAGCAGGAACAAGCCTGGCATGACTGGCAAAGTTATCTTTATGGGCCGGACATCTTAATATCAGCTGTCTGGAAAAAGAAGACTGAAAAACACAGCGTATATCTACCTGCATCTGAACAATGGATCGACGCATGGAACACAGATAAAATTTACGAAGGCGGGCAAAAAATTGCCGTCGATACCCCTTTTCATAAGATTCCAATTTTCATCAGAAAAGGGGCAGAAGTGATAAAAACTATCGGGGACCCTGATAAGCTATATAACGAATCCCTTACAATCGCTAAAAACAGGCCCGACCTTAAAAAACTGGAAAAAGCCACTTCATGGTAGCAAGCCCTTTAGCGCCTCGAACTATAAAACCACTTGCAAAACTAAGCATATAACGGTATTATGCGGGTTTTATTCAGTGGCAAAAACATATAAAACCTTATTAGGAAGGAGCAAATGAGTATATCTGCGCAAAATCCAGGTCTTTCGGAGCTCGACGAGCTTTGCATCCAAACAATCCGTTTTCTTTCCGTTGAAGGCGTACAGAAGGCCAATTCCGGTCATCCGGGGATGCCGATGGGAATGGCACCGGCAGCGTATATCCTCTGGACGAAACACCTCAAGCATAATCCGGCCAATCCGCAATGGGCAACAAGGGACCGATTCGTCCTCTCGGCTGGACACGGCAGTATGCTGTTGTATTCGATGCTGCATTTGACCGGCTATCCGTTGAGTTTAGAAGATTTGAAAAACTTCCGGCAATGGGGCAGTAAAACGCCGGGACATCCGGAATATCACGCTGAACTCGGAATCGAAGTCACCACCGGGCCGTTAGGGCAGGGAATTTCCAACGCAGTCGGAATGGCGATAACACAAAAGTATCTGGCGAGCTATTTCAACCGGGATGGTTTTCCTATTATCGATTACAAGGTTTTTGTAATCGCCGGCGACGGCGATTTGGAAGAAGGGGTATCAGCAGAGGCCTGTTCCATGGCAGGCCACCTCGGGCTAGATAACCTAATTGTGATTTACGACGACAATCATATCACAATTGACGGCGATACAAATCTTTCCTTCACTGAAGATGTAGCAAAGCGATACAAAGCATACGGCTGGAACGTAATAACTGTTGATGGCGACGGTAATGACATGGCGTCTTTCGAGAAGGCACTAAAGAAAGCCAAGCGTGAGAAGAACAGGCCGAGTATTATAAAGTTACGGACACATATTGCCTACGGCTGCCCGAACAAACAGGACACCGCCGGTTCACACGGTTCTCCTCTGGGCGAAGATGAAATCAAATTAGTCAAGCAGAAATTCGGCTGGGACCCTGAAAAGAATTTTGTCGTGCCGGATGAAGTCCTCGACCACATGCGAAAAGCCATTGGCAAGGGTAAGCGAGCTGAGAAAAAATGGAACAAGATGTTTGAGAGATATGCTCAAATTTATCCAGAGCTCGCACAGCAGCTTCGTGACAGCATAGCTGGCAAATTAAACATCGAGCTCGGCGAGCTTCTGCCGAAATTCGAGGTCGGCAGCTCCATCGCAACACGCAAGGCATCGGGTAAAGTTCTGGACGCTCTGATGCCCAAATGTCCGATGGTTCTGGGCGGCTCGGCGGATCTGACGCCTTCTAACCTCACGAAATTCTCAGGGGCTGAAGACTTCCAAAAAGATAATTTCAACGGTAGGTATATACGATACGGCGTGAGAGAACATGCGATGGGGTCGGTAATGAACGGGATTTCGGTCGGCGGTTTAACAAGGGCATACGGCGCAACATTCTTGGTATTCAGCGACTATATGCGGCCGGCAATTCGTGTGGCGGCTCTTTCAAACTACCCAACCATATTTGTATTCACTCACGATAGTATTGGCGTGGGCGAAGATGGGCCGACACATCAGCCGGTGGAGCATGCGGCGGCGCTGCGAGCGATACCAAACCTGCTGGTGTTCAGGCCAGCGGACGCAAACGAGACAGCCCAATCGTGGAAATATATCTTAGAATATCAAAACGGGCCGACTACCTTACTGCTTACACGACAGGGGTTGCCCGTGCTGGACCAAAACAAATATGGCTCTGCTGCAAATGTAAGTAAGGGTGCTTATGCCCTTGTCGTTGCGCACAGACCCGACGTCCTGCTTCTTGCGAGCGGGTCAGAAGTCTCCATTGCTTTAGGCGCGGCGGAAGCGCTGGCAAAAGAAGGGATTGTTGCGCAAGTGGTCAGTATGCCGTGCTGGGAATTATTCGAAAAACAGGTTCAGGCATACAAAGATTCGGTTCTACCGCCCATGGTCAAGGCCAGAGTCGGCATAGAGGCAGGTATCGAACAGGGATGGAGCAAGTGGCTCGGCGATAATGGAATCTTTATCGGGATGTCGACGTTCGGTGCATCGGCTCCTGCGAAGATTTGTTTTGAGAAATTCGGCATAACGGTCGAAAAGACAATAGAGGCGGCTAAAAAGTCTATGGCAAGCTCCAAATAATACGGCCAGCCTTTTAATGTTATTAACAGAAGTAATTTTATGGAGCTTGGTCGGGATAGGACTGTTGCGAAGATAATCTCCCGACTAAAAACCTCCCCCGGCAGGGGGGTGGTTAAAGTCGAGGGGACGTGGGGGTCGTTTGCGCCGTTACTGGCGGTTCACATATCAAAGGAACTTGAGCGCCCGATTTTGTACATCCGCCCGCACCTTGACGATGCCGATAAAGTTGCTGACGACTTACACACTTTCGGGGTCAAAGACATCGCAACATTTGCCGCATGGGAAGGCGCAGAAGAACCAGCGGACGCCACCGATGAAATCAGGGCCGAAAGATTAAAGCTCGTATTTCGCCTCTCACACGCGGTACACTGCACAGACACAAACGGGCTTATCATTTCAACATCGACACAGGCGCTTTGTCAGCCAATACCAAAGCCGAACGCTCTGAAGGAAAACTGTCTTCAACTGCAAACAAATAAGAAGGTACCGCTTGAACAGGTGGCCGAGTGGCTGGTTGAAAACGGATTTGAGCGCGCCGAAAGAGTCGATTTGCCAGGACAGTTCGCCCATCGCGGCGGAATCATCGATATCTATGCGCCGTTAGTTAACGAAAAGATTTTCCTCGATGAACCGTCTGCAGGTTCTCCTTCAGAAACCGCCTGTGCCCTCAGAATAGAATTCTTCGGTGACACAATAGATAGTATTCGCGAGATAAACCTGGATACACAGCGCTCAAGCCAGCGAATCAAAGGTATCAGCGTCCTCTCGATAGTATGTGGGACCGCCGTGAAAGAAAGAGAGCTTTTTATAGATATCCTGCCGGAAGATACCATAATAATTCTCGAAGAGCCCAACGACATTGAAGAGGTCGCAAAATTATTCCGAGAACGCCTTGAAAACACAAAACAACTTTATAGCTGGCAGAATATTTATGATGCAATCGCAAAACATACACAACTGCACATTTGCAGATTCGCCACCTCTAAACCAAGTGAATTCTTAAAGGTCGATATTAAAAGCGTGCAGCGGTTCCAGCACAAGGCTACCTCATTATGGGCCGGACACAAACAGGCCTTGCAGGAATTAGTTCAGGAGGCAGAGCGGGGAAAGAAAGTTTTTTTCTACTGCGAAAGCCTGGCCGAGAACAAACGATTGACCGAAATTATAACAGAGAGTATTGGAAAAGTGCCGGCAAGTTTTAAGCTTCTACAGGGCTTTGTTCATCAAGGATTCATCGTAAACTCTCTAAACACCATCATAATAAGCCATCACGAACTGTTCGGCCAATACGCACTCAGGAGACGACCGCGGTTGACACAGACAGGTGTGCCGGTAGACACGCTCACTGACTTACATAAAGGCGACTTCGTAGTTCACGCTTCCTACGGCATTGGTAAGTTTCTGGGGATAAAAACTATACAAGAAAAAGGTGGCTCGTCGGAATATCTCACGATTGAATACGCCAACGGCGTAAAAATCCAGGTATCAGTTCGGAACATTACGTTGGTGCAAAAGTTTATAGGAACAAGTCCGAAACGACCAAAATTGAGCAAGGTCGGCTCAAAGAGGTGGCAAAGGAAAAAAGAAAAAGTTATACGCTCTGTTGAAGACTTAGCAGCTGAGATGCTTGAGGTTCAGGCACAACGCCAGGTAAAAGGCGGTATTGTATTCGGACCAGATTCAAACTGGCAGACCGAGTTCGAAGAGTCCTTTCCTTATCAGGAGACACCTGATCAAACCACCGTTGCAGAACAAATCAAGACAGACATGCAGGAACCCATGGCAATGGACAGGCTGCTGTGCGGTGATGTAGGCTACGGCAAGACAGAGCTCGCAATGCGCGCAGCATTTAAGGCGGTAGAGGGTGGAAAGCAAGTGGCAGTGCTTGTGCCAACAACTGTATTGTGTGTGCAGCACGGCAGGACTTTTACAGAGCGTTTTGCCGATTTCCCGATTTGCATCGAGGTTTTAAACCGCTTCAAGACGACAAAGCAAGCGAAGGACATTATCTCACGTACGAAAAGGGACAGAATTGATATACTTATAGGAACACATCGGCTTTTAAGCAGTGATGTAGGTTTTAAAGACCTGGGGCTTTTAATTATCGACGAGGAACAGCGCTTTGGAGTTGAACATAAAGAGAAGCTTAAAAGACTGCGCACTAATGTAGATGTCCTCACGATGACAGCCACGCCAATTCCCAGAACGCTGCACCTGTCACTATTGGGACTGCGTGATATAAGCTCGCTGGCAACGCCGCCGTTAGACAGGAGAAGTATAATCACAACAGTAACTGCCTATAACAACGAGCTTGTAAAAAAGGCTATTCTCCGAGAATTGAACCGCAATGGCCAGGTGTTCTTCCTGCACAATAGGGTTAGGACGATTGAGAAAAAGGCCTGGGAAATACAAAAGCTGATTAACGACGCAAAGATAGCAATCGCACATGGACAGATGGCCAAAAGCGAGCTCGAGAAAGCAATGATAGATTTCGTAACGGGCGAGACAGATATTCTTGTCTGCACGACAATCATCGAATCCGGCCTGGACATTCCAAACGCAAACACAATTTTTATAAACGATGCAGACAGGTTCGGCTTATCCGAGCTGCATCAGCTTCGCGGCAGAGTAGGCAGGTACAAACACCGCGCATACGCGTATATGCTGCTGCCGAGTTCAAGACCAATCACTCCCACGGCGGCAAAGCGGCTTAAAGCCCTTGAAGATTACTCGCATTTAGGCGCTGGTTTTAGAATCGCTCTCCGGGACCTGGAGATTCGTGGGGCTGGCAATATATTAGGGGCTGAGCAGTCCGGGCACATCCAATTAGTGGGTTATCAGATGTATTGCGATTTATTAGTAGACGCTGTTAGAAAAATAAGAAACGAGCCCATGGAGGTTATGCCCGCCGCCGTTATCGATTTAGGCTTTACTGCATACATACCAAAAAACTACATACCATCCGACAGGTATCGTATGGATACTTACCGTAAAATTGCGGCCACAAAAACTGTCGAGGATATGAAACAGATAGAGAGTGAATTAGCTGATGTATATGGCCCTGTGCCGGACGATGTCAAAATGCTGCTGGAACTGGCCGTCCTCCGAATCAAAGCAAGCGTATTGGGTATAAGAAACATCGCCGCCTCTGATAGAGACTTAATATTTTCATTCAACAAAGATTCGAGAGTGCAGGTTGACACTTTGTTTGCCAAAGTTAAAGGAACAGTCAGAATTACAGACCCAAAAACGGTATATTTACATCTTTCACAGAATTATTTCGAGCCGAAAACATTGATGAATGTTCTGCGAAAGATTCTTAGCAATGGCTCATAAAATGGCGTATAATACACAAATGAATTCTGCGTCTTCACAAAAACTGAATGCCCGGATTGAGATTATCGCCTGGAGGCCGAGTAATGTATAAGCGTGTTCTTCTAATAATATCGGCGCTTCTGACGACATGCGGCTGCGAAGTCAGCAATAAGCCGAATTACACAGACGAAGAGCTGGAAGTTATCCCTCTTGCACAAAGAGAAGGCCTGCCTGAAGCATCGGGCGGATTCGTTTTGGCGGTTGGTGACGAGACTATATCCTCCAGCGAAATAATAACCGAACCGTTGCTGGAGCATTACAGGCCGATTGCGCAGAAAAGCAGCCTCGAGCTCTTTAAAAAACAGGCAGGACCGGATCTTGAGCAACTCCTCGAAACAAGAATATCAAACGTTCTGCTTTACCAGCAGGCCAGAAGAGAAGCAGGAACAGCAACAGACCTTGAAGATATTCTGGAAAAGGTAACTGAATCAGAAGTGAGGAGATTTATTACCAGCTTTGATGGCGATTACGCAAAGGCCGAACAAGCTCTGAAAAAAATGGGCATGGACTGGCGCAGCTTCAGAGAATATCAGAAAAAAATGATTCTCAGCCAGGACTACATACGAAAACAATTGCCGGAAAACAGATCTGTCACCTATAACGAATTAGTTAAATGCTACAATGAAATGAAGGATGAGTTTTTTGCCACACCGGCAACAATCACTTTCCGTTTGATAGACATCCAGCTCCCCAGGCTGACAGTAACAGACCCTAACCTAAGCCGGCTTGAACAGGCAAGAGCGCTGGCTAATGACTTAATGGAACGGCTGCGTAAAGGAGAGGACTTCGGCAAATTAGCCAGGCAATATTCTCACGACCACAGGGCCTCGTTCGGGGGGTTATGGCAACCAGTTCAACCAACATCTTTGGCCAGGCCCTACGACATTCTTGCTGCCGAAGCCGACAGATTAAGACCGGGGCAGATTGCAGGCCCGATTGAAACCGGCGGGCACATATTCATAATGAAGCTGGTAGGAGAAAGGGCAAAAAGTTACGAGCCTCTCGAAAATGTCCAAAAAAAAGTGGAAGCGAAAATCCTCTTTGACCAGCGGAAAAAAGCTGCCGATGAATTCAGCGCCAAGCTGATTCAACAAGTAGCATTGACCGAAAGAAACAGATTTATAGATTTCTGCCTGGGAAAAATTTACCATAAGTGTCACCAATAACGTGTCCAATAGACAGTTCCAACCCGATAAAAACAGGAGCCAAATACCTATGAGGACTAACAAATGGAACTTGTAGCACATGGTATAGATCTTGTAGATTTTCCGCGAATAGAAGAGATGATAAAGCGGCACGATGAGCGTTTCCTGGATAAGGTATTCACCGCCGCCGAACAGGCCTATGCCAGAGCAAACAAGAACGGAACAGAGAAGCTGGCCGGCCGATTCGCGGCAAAAGAAGCCGTTCTTAAGCTAATGGGAACCGGCTGGCGAGGTAAAATCGCCTGGACAGACATCGAGGTAGTAAATGGCCCGACCGGTCAGCCGGAGGTCGCTCTCAGCGGAGAAGTCAAAAAAATCGCCGACAGGCTCGGAATCAAACGAATAAGCATAAGCATCACACACACAGCCAATTTCGCAATTGCCTCAGCGGTAGCGCTGGTAAATTCCAATGAAAGCAAATGAGTTCGACTGCATCATCATAGGCGGAGGCCACGCCGGTGTTGAGGCCGCCCATGCCACGGCGAAAATAGGCGCTAAAACCGCCCTTATAACAATAAGTCGTGACACCATCGCCAAGATGAGCTGTAACCCTGCCATTGGAGGCCTGGCCAAAGGACAAATTGCTCGTGAAGTTGATGCCCTCGGAGGGCTAATGGGGCTGGCTATAGATGCAACAGGAATCCAATTCCGTACGCTGAATCGCTCAAAGGGACCGGCCGTGCAGTCACCGCGGGCACAGGCCGACAAATACAAATATGCAGCGTGGATGCAGCAGGCACTTGAACAAACGGAAAATTTGACAATTATTGAGGCGATGGCAACAGAGATACTTGTCAACAACGGAAATGTCTGCGGCGTCAGGTGTAAGGATGAAAGAGTCTACAACGCACAAACGGTTATCGTAACAACGGGGACATTTCTTCGGGGCTTGATGCATATAGGAACACGGCAGTTCCCCGGCGGCAGGCTCGATGAACCAGCCGCAAACGAAATTTCCAAAAGCCTTGAGCACATCGGATTAGAGATGAAGCGGCTCAAGACCGGCACACCGCCAAGACTCGATGCGTCAACCGTTAATTTCGACAAGCTTGAAGTCCAGAACGGCGACAGTGACCCAAAGCCGTTCTCATTCCTAAACGAATCGATAAACAGGCAGCAAATACCGTGCTGGATTACCTACACCAACGAGAAGATACATAAGCTTCTTCGGGACAACCTGAACAGGGCTCCGCTTTACACCGGACAAATAAAATCTACGGGACCGAGGTATTGCCCGAGTATTGAAGGCAAGATTGTTCGGTTCGCAGAAAAGAAGCGCCATCAGGTATTTCTGGAGCCGGAGCAGCAAGAGATTACCACTATCTACTGCAACGGTATAAGCACATCTGTTCCGGAGGACATCCAGGAACAAATACTAAAGCTGATGCCGGGAACAGAGAATGCACGGATTATACATTATGCGTATGCCATCGAGTATGACTACTGTCCACCAATACAGCTAAAGAGCAGCCTTGAAACTAGGAAAATATCAGGTCTTTTCCTTGCCGGCCAGATAAATGGAACCAGCGGTTATGAAGAGGCGGCAGGGCAGGGCATCATCGCCGGTATAAACGCTGCCAGAAAACTCCAAACCAAAGAACCGCTTGTTCTCAGCAGAGACCAGGCATACATCGGCGTGATGATAGATGATTTACTCACGAAGGGAATTGATGAACCTTATCGGATGTTTACATCACGGGCTGAGCACCGACTGTCGTTAAGGGCCGATAACGCGGATAGAAGATTAACGCAAATCGGCAAATCGGTCGAGCTTGTAGACGAAAAACGATGGCAAAAATTTCAGAATAAGCTGAATGACATAGATAAGCTTAAAAGTTATCTGAAAAACACACGCTCAAATGGCCTGAGCTTGTGGGAGCGCCTGCGACAACCAAACAATCCCCTCGCCGCGCAATTAATCCGGAACCCCGAAATTAAAAACATGGGCACTAAAGACGTGTTGGATGCAGCAATCATCGACGCCAAATACGACGGCTACCTGGCTAAACAACAAAGGTTGGTTGCCGGCCTGCAATCTTTGGAAAACAAAAAGATACCGCCCGATTTGGATATAAACGAAATCGAGCACCTCCGCGCGGAAGCAAAAGAAAAGCTGACAGCTTTCAGGCCCGGCACGCTCGCTCAGGCTGCCCGCATAAGCGGCATCACGCCCGCGGACATTACTGTAATACAGATACACCTGAAAAAAATATCCTCCGGCAAAAACTTATGACGGAAATATCTGAAAATCTTTACAACAAAAATATCGGGCGGGACGAGCCGAAATTCAAGTTGTGGCGGTCGGCGGGATTGCTCCTGACATACAGGTGCAATTGTGCCTGTGAGTTCTGTTACTATAACTGCTCGCCTGACAAGGGGGGATTGATGCCTGTGGATACGGCTCTGGCAGCATGGAAATCGCTAAGGATTCTCGCAGGTGACGATGCGAAGGTGCATCTGACTGGCGGCGAGCCGTTCTTATACTGGGAGCACCTGCTGGAGATTATGCAAAAGGCAAAGTCCCAGGGGCTGGGCAAAGTTGACCTGATAGAAACAAACGGCTACTGGGCCGCCGATACAGAAATTATAACAAAGCGATTAAAAGCCCTTGACGAACTCGGTATGCACCGGCTGAAAATCAGCACCGACCCCTTTCACCAGGAATATGTCGATATAGAACCCATCCGGCTGTTAGCAGATATAGCGTCGGACATTTTGGGGCCCGGCCGCGTGTTGGTTCGGTGGAGAAAATATCTGGAAAACCCCGTTGAAATAAAAACGCTCCCAAATGAAGAACGAAAGCAGCGGTATATAGATGCCGTAAAAGATTATCCCTGCCGATTCACCGGCAGTGCCGCCGGAAAGCTGGCGATACTCTCGGCCTGTGAGCCGTTGAAAAAACTAAAATCAGCGAATTGCAAAGCTGCTTTCCTCGGCGCCAAAGGCGTTCACATAGACCCCCACGGCAACGTATTCAGCGGGACGTGCAGCGGAATAATCATCGGCAATATTACCGATACCTCTCTGGCGGATATTTGGAAGCGATTTTCTCCCGGCCAAAATGAAATTATCGATACCTTATTCAATCTCGGCCCTACAGGGCTGCTCGATAAATTTCCGAATTCGGGCTTTAATCCTGCCAAAGTTTATGCCAGCAAATGCCACCTCTGCACAAACATTCGCCAGTTCCTGCTTGATAAAGGATTGGGAAAACCGGTAATCGGCCCGCCGGACGTGTATGCAGATTAATCAGCAATTCAGCGGCTCAAAAAACAATTAAGCCCGATTAAACTTCTCAGGCAGCGGCGGGGCCGGAGCATCAGCCTTCCTGGCTTCGATTAGCCGAATTTCCGGTTCAGCTCCTTTCCTTAGGCACGAGTAAAGCGGCTCAACATAACTCGGCTCCGGCCCCAATATATCTTTTGCATCGCACTTAACACAGCCGCAGTTTAGACTGCCTCTGTTACAGTTTTATTACGATACTGTCCTTTTTTGGTGATTTTTTCGCAGAAGGTTTGCTGTTGCCGCCTACTGCAGCACCCAAACTGTGATCCTATATTAGTTGACTAATGTTAATACAGCCATTAATCTACATTAATTAGAAAGCAAATTAACAAAAAAGTGGTGGTGAAGTGAGCCAATATGAATGAGCAAGTTCCATCATGGTTGACAAATCTAGCTTCGGAAATCTACAAAATTATCAAGCAATATGATGCAATGTCCCGTTTTAGGGATATGGTCGAAGCTTGGGCCAAATCGCACGAAGAGGAAATAGAAAAGAACAATGAATGGGATGAGCAAAGAAGATTACATTTTGAGCAGAAAGTTTCGAATAACCAAAGATTGCAAGATGATCAAGAAGGTCCACCAGCAGAAGGTTGGCAATTTGAGCATCATATACAAATTTATACTGGAACACGCTATAAGCGAATTAATGGCTGGGTTCCACCTGAACTTTCTATTTCTAAACGACCTAAAACCACAAGATTATTGCCTCTAAGTCGTGATCATATATTAACTCTAGAGGAGAAGTACACTCTCTCAGCAGCAATTTATGATTCAGGTCGAAGAGGTACAGACAAAATACCTCCTTGGGAATGGCCCGATTTAAATATTGAACTTTCGCCAGATAAACTTTCAGATGCCAAGAAAAGTATTTTTTTTGAAGGACTCTCTAGGCAGATATTAATTATACCGCAAAGCGATGAAGCATGGCTAAGAACTTTTATTAATGATGTAGAAAAAGATTTGTGCGATTGGAGAAATATAGAGCCAGCAACATCTCACAATGGCGCCCCGACATTATCTTCCGAAACACGCATTGATAGATGGGTTAGGAAGGCAAAAGACCACCCCCTCATTAGTGTCGTAATCTTCGTGGTCATTGTTATAGCAGGCCTTGGTCTTTTCACAGATAACCTTAGTAAAATAGTGACATTTTATTATTGGGTTACCAACCAACATGATGAAACTAAGGTTCAAATGAAAATTCCAACAAAAAAGAATGTTAACGAATTTGAAGAAGACGTTAAAAAATCGGAAGATGCAATTTCCCATGTAAGCCTTACCATTGAGCAACAAAATCAACTAGTTGAAGAACTGTCCTTTAAATCAAATTTCCAAATCGTTGTTGCATGTCGTGCATTTGACCAAGAGAGTTACAATTCCGCTGAGCAGATTGCCGATATATTTAAAAAAGCTAGATGGCAAATAGGACAAATAAACCAAACTTACTTAGATGATACGGAAGGCGATGTCGCAATAGCAATAACAGAGCAACGGCAACAAAAAACTGCTGATCGCTTAGCTTCTATTCTGAATAAGTTCGGAATTGATTGCAGAAAACAAAAAATCCGTGAAGCTAGTATTGCTGACATACAGGCAAACACTATTTATTTAATAGTTGGAACTAAGAAGCATAAATAGCGACAACCTCCTATATTTGCTGTTGCTGCCTCCTGCTCGGATATTGTCTTATTACTGTAGGTTTCCTCGTTGCGGCCTCCGGCAGCACTGCGCAGTCTCTAGCTACCAAACCTGTTAATTCTTATTTCATAACCCACATAGACTAACTAACAAAAAAAGCAAAGAGTTATTTGCCTTGTTTGTTGTATTTTGGCTCTGTCCGAGAAATTATGTTTGCTTCACTTTTTTTCGCTATCTTTATACTCGGCATCTGCTCTATTTGTACTTTTGCGCCTGGTATTTTTCCTCTTTCAAGATGTTCATTGATTCTATCTTGTACCCGACCTCGCTGAGCCACGCCAATATAGTTAGTTTTACCTCTTTCCGTTTTGATTCGATAAACAACCGGCCTATTATCAGGAAGTTTCCCTATTCCGCTTTTGTTGTAATTTACTGTTTTTTTAGCCATAACCAAGAACTCCTTTTTAAAAAAATATTCCTTTTTTAGCTGTTCTCACAAAACCGTCTCGCCAAGTCAGCTTTTTCTATACTTTTGCAATATTCTTTGCCTGTTCTCGTTTCCTTTATCGCCTTTGAAATAAACCTCTATGAACTCTATGACATCTTCTTTTTCATAATAAGCGTATATTACTCGCATACCACTTTTACTTCCTGTTCCCTTCAGCGACTTGCACGCAAATTTCACTGCCTTATAGATGTGTGGATACGTAATTCCAAGATTTGCTATTCTAACACACCCGCCGTTATCTAAGCCCTGTTTATGCAAGAGATTAAGCTGGGTCTTTTGGAATGTTTCCAAATCATCTTCTAAAGTTCTATACTTTTTAGAAAGCCTTTTTATATCTCTATCAAACTCAGCGAGTCTCCTTACTTCACTGAATATCTTCTTCATCGTACGACCTCACTGAATACGCCGGAGTACGATAAAAGACTGCCTCGTACTCTATTATCTTGCCTTCTTCTGTCGTTAGCCAAGGAACATCGTTATGAGAATATTCGCTTAGTTCCGTAGCATTCATATTTGAAAGTTTTTCTAAGACGTCATCTATCATTTTCAATTCATTCGCTTTTAATTCAGACAAATCTGGAGTCCGTATAGGAAGATACTTTGTTTGAGGGTATTGAAAATACTGACTCTCAACCCGTGAAATTTCTTTCCCTTCCATTTCTCCAATTATCTTTATAAACTCTTTAGGTGTAGGCCCAAAATTGTTTTTTATGTAAGTTGCCCCAATCAATTGCTCTTCATGCTTTTCGTAATAGTCAAAATCAATAAAATATAAAAGCTTATAGAGAACTGACTCACCAACGTTTGGTTTTGAACCTACTTTGTTAAGAACATAAAGCAGAACTTGCTTAAACTTATTCAAGTTTTTCTGCGGCACGTTTATACGTATTTCTGTCTTAGGTTCTTTCATCATTTCGCTTTTGCTATCCAAAACCACCTTAATATCTTTCTCCAAATCTAGAAGAATATCTGATGTTATATTAAAGAACTTAGCAAAGCACGCTATCTCATCAGCACTTATTTTTCTCTGCCCGCTCTCTATCTGGGAAACCACAACCCTGTTTGCCTTCAATTGGCTTGCTAGATCTGCCTGAGAAAGACCTACTTGTTCTCTGAGTGCTTTTATCTTTTTGCCCAATCTTTTATAAAAGTTACCCGCCATCTTATACCCCTTCTCTTTTCTACTCTTCTTACACTACACTAATATAATTATACCACATGAAAGAATATCTGTCAAGCAAATGTTGCAAAATCTTACATTATTTTCGGCAAGAACTTTCTTTGAAATAAGCCTAAAATTGCCATTTTCTTATTAAATTATAGGTATCTTCTTACATATCATTGCTTGTGCTGCCTTCTGCTCGGATACCGTCCTACTGTTATGCCTTCGGCATATCCGCCTAACGTTTCCTCGTTGCGGCCTCCGGCAGCGCAAGCAATTTAGGTAAAAACTCAATCATTTGCGCAGGGAGTTTCACACCAAAAACCCATTTTTTAAGAATTTTTTTATCCCTTTAATAGTAAACACTTAGCCAAAACCGCGCCTCGAAAAATCCCGGATTTTTCGCATCATTCGCGCAGGTCCGTCCAATTATGAGACAGCGATAGTCTGTCCTTAAAGGAGAACATTATGAGAATATTAAATTTTAAATCTAAAATCATCTTAAGCCCCCCGGCAAGTGGAATTCAATCAATCAAAAACAGCAAATTATGCAAAACGAACCCAATTTTAGAAATGCCAAAATGAACGTAACTCCAGCAACAGCAGTGACTAAGAATAAAAAACAACGACCTGTGAACTATCAAAAACGAACCCAATACGAACCCAAACGAACCCAATTTTATCCGCCAATCAGGCGTTGACCAGCTGGGCGGCGGTACGCGGCTGTCTCTGGCGGACCTGCTCGACGAAGGCCTCGAGCCGGGTAGTCAGGGTCGAATCTTCCTGCCCGTCAAAGCTCAAATTCAAAATGGGCATATCATTGCAGTCGGCGCTTATGCGCATCGTCTGCGTACTGACCACCGTCGACGGCATACAGCTAAACGGCATCGCGTTGACCACGCCGCCGAACCCCTTATGGTGATATTCTATTGTCTTGCCTATGCTGAGTATCGCCTCGCCCTCAAACGTATGATGCAGATATGGCTTTGCCAGCTCAATTACATGCTCTATCGGCCCTTCAGCCAATTCGCCGAATTTCCTCTCCAACGGTTCAGCAAGTGTCTTTTCAATTTTGTGCTGCAAATAATTCTGAAATACATTGGTGAACCAGTCCCGGTACTGTCCCTTTCGTCTGGCAACCCTGCTCCTGGTAAAGTTCGTATAATAAATCCATTCCGACAGCGAAGCCAAATCGCAAACAGCCCCAAGCTCCTCAAGCCGGGCAATTATATTACGGTTAGCAAAGGGATGGCTACGAACATAAATCTCCCCAACAATTCCTATCATCGGTTTTTGAAAATCGCCGCCCAGTTTTATTCCCGAAAAATCATCCGCAATAGAACCCATAAGCCGTCGCATCTGAGAGAAACCAAAACGGCTTTCAACAGCTTGAATCCACTGCTTGACGGACTGTTCATACACCTGCTGGGCCTGGCGGGAATTCTCAGCGAAAGGCCGAATATGCAATATCAGTTTGCGCAACAAGTCTATGCCCACAACGGCAATCCAAACATCCTTCATAAACTTCCCTGCAGCCGAGCCGTTGACCTCGTTGGTGAACTCCCTGTAAAACCCGCTGTCCTGGTTCGGCGCAATGACAGGCACGCCCTCTGCTCCGGCATATCTTAGAATAAGTCTATGTAAGCAACTATACATACCAAACCTGCAGGGCCCTGATGCAGCAGGCATAAAAAAGGCCGTTTTGGCAGGGTCAAACCCGTCCGCCCTGATTACTTTTAACATATCTCCGCTTGTAATGGCACAAGGCAGACATTCCTTTCCGGAAGTAAACGCTCTTCCCTGTAAAAGAGTGGCTTCGTCCGCCAGCGGCATAACTTCAGCTGGCTGACCATAAGCCCTAAAACAGGCAGCAACACCGTAAGAACAATCGCCCATATAAGGGATATACAAAGTGCGCTTGCCGCTAATATCTCCTACAGTTAAATGTTTTTTGGCAGTAACGGGCTCCTCCATATGGCTTCGATAATACCTCAAACTATCAAGAAACGCCTCGAGGCGGGTAATTACTCCTGCGTCGGCGGAATGTTCATCCAGTTCCAACAGTAAGCATGGTTTTCGGCCCATTATATCCTTAAAAAATGTCAGAATAAAAGAGTCTGGCCCACAGCTAAAATTGGATAGGTAAATCGCAAAAAGCCGCTTGTCGGATTTGATTAGTTCAGCTGCCCTTAAAATCTTCTGGCCGTATGTCCAGTAAACCCGTTTATGCAGCGACTCATCGCTCAACCGTGCTTGGTCGAGAGCCAGCATATCCATAGGTATTGCTTTAGCTCCAAGCTCATCGAGCTTTTTAGATAATTGCAAATTCAATCCTTCATCGCACCCATTATACGGCCGAGAAACAAGCACAAACAGATTTTGCTCAGGTCCAATTTGGTCAAGAATCTCTTTGCCCTTATTCAACAGCGCTTGTTCAAACTCTCGTTGTGCAGAAAATCCCTCCTCAATAGCCCTTCCAGTTGCTGTGGCGGAAACGCCCAACTTCTTGCCAAGCTCGATAAAACTCTTACGTAAGAGTTTCTGCCCTTCCCCTAAGTGAATGGGGACTGTAAGTATCTTTGACCCCATGAGCTTGTTGTGAAAGGCGGCTTGTGCCTGATAGGCCAGTGACTGGACGTATGGACACAATTGATTATTCTTGTTCTCCGGATAGCTTGCCGTCATCGAAACAATACTCGGCAAAAAGATATAATCAACCTTTTTCTCTATCAACTCAGCGATATGACCGTACGCTGCCTTCACAGGGAAACAAGGCTGAGCATTAACGGACTCTACTCCCATACGAATTATCCGCTTATCCGTCTGCCTTGAAGTAACCACATCAAAGCCAATCGCCTTAAAAAATCGCGCGAACATCGGCAGAAGCTGCCAATTCACCAAAGCCATAGGGACTCCTATCCTGGCTTTTGTGCCTCGCTTCTCGGAGGGCTTGTCACACAAACCTGCACACTCAAGCAGCATCTGTTTTCGGTACTCAAAGGCACCGAGCCCCCCGGAAACCCCCGCTTTTTTCTTCAAATTGTATCTATCACACCTAGAACCATAGTACAACGGTTCGGCGTCAGGTAATTGAACTTTCTTAATTTCACAGTGGTTCGGACAATGCTCACAGCTGAAGGATTCAACTTTGTACTGGACAGAACAAATATTTTCGAATCCCCTGAAATTGCTTTTTACAGGACTACCATTCGCACGAGATTCCTTTTTGATATGATCCGCTGCTATAGCAGCAACGCCAATAGCCCCAGTCACCTCATGATGATCAGGTACCATAACAGGCTTTCCTACAACTTTCTCAAAAGCAGCCCATACGGCCTTGTTAAAAGCCGTTCCACCTTGAAAGCAGATATGGTCACCAATCTTTCTCCTCCCAACTACTCGATTAAGGTAATTCTCAACAATAGAATAACTCAAGCCCGCCACGAGCTCGTTGGTTTTAGCCCCTTGTTGCTGATAGCATAAAAGGTCTGACTCCATGAAAACGGTACAACGTTCACCCAATTTAACAGGCCCCTTGCAGCTAAAGGCCAGCTCTTCAAATTGACGGTCAATCGATATGTCGAGGCGTTGGGCCTGCTCCTCAAGAAACGAACCAGTTCCCGCAGCACAGGCGTGATTCATCGTGAAGTCAACCACAACGCCATTTTCAAGGGAAATGTATTTGCTGTCCTGCCCGCCAATCTCGAAGATAGTATCGACCTTCGGATTAACTATAGCAGCCCCTTTAGCCTGCGCAGTTATTTCATTTATTACCACATCGGCGCCTATGAAGTCGCCAGTAAGGTATCTTCCAGAGCCGGTGGTCGCTGCTCCTTCAATACATACTTTTCCACTAACCTTTTTGCCGATAATACCCAGAGCTTGCCGTACAGCTTCAAGCGGCTTTCCAGCAGTCATCATGTAGTGCTTTGCAAGTATGCGGTGATGTTCATCAATAACAACAGCCTTAGTGCTAATCGAACCGACATCAACGCCCAAGTAGGCTTTTATTGGTTCAGTCGCGCTTGAGAGCAAATGTTCATAAACGGGGCTATCAGGGTATGGCAAGCTTGGTCTGCCCAACAGCTCGCGGCGGGGGGCGTTTTCCAAAATAGAGCCTCTGTTTGATAGATAATTATCTATTCTTTCAGGATGAATCTGCCCATTAGTCACGGCTCTTCTCCTGGCTATCAGCACCGCGCCGATTGCACCTGTAAAAAAGTGCTCGTTCGGGACAACAAGCTCTCCCTCCGTCAATTCAAAAACCATTTCCAACGCCCTAACCACACCTGTATTCGCCGCAACGCCGCCTGTGAATATAATAGGCTTAACAAACTCCCTGCCACGGCCAAGGTCGCCCTTCAAATTCCTCGCTAACGCCAGACACAAACCAGCTACGATATCACAGCTTGGCGTAGCTTGCTGTTGCAGATGAATCATATCGGTTTTGGCAAAAACCGAACAACGTCCAGCCATCCGTGGTACGCTCTTGCTCTGTAAAGCCATCTCACCAAACTCTCCCTCGATATTTACACCTAATCGCTGCGCCTGTTGATCGAGGAAGGAACCCGTACCAGCAGCACAAACAGTATTAAGAGTAAAATCTCTCAGCTTCACCCTGCCTTCTTGGGTAGTTAAGAAAATCAGTTTGCTATCCTGGCCGCCCATCTCTATTATCGTCGCCTCTCGGAGTCGAGGATATAGTTGGCATACAGCTGCTGCTTGAGCTGGAACCTCGTTAATAAAAGGAATATCAAGAAGCTTGGCTAAGAAGCGGCCTGCTGAGCCGGTCGCTACAGAAAGTTCGACTTTTGAAGGGCTTATTTGCTTGAATACTCTATCTAACTGCAAGCGCACAGTCTCTACAGGTTTACCCTTCGTGCGCCGATAGTCACAAAACGTAATGTTTCCTGCGTCATCAAGCAAAACTACATCACTACTGGTAGAACCTACGTCAATACCCATATAGAACCGCTTCCCGCGAAGCGGAATAGGTTTATGCTGACTTGTACCACTCAACGCGGCTACATCTGACTGCGCTCTATCGCCCATATTTATCTCCTTACTAACTGCCGATACATACCCACATTATATTCCCTTAAGCCTCGCCTGCAAGCCTCTTCATGCCATATTTACCAGCAAAGCTCCCTATAGGCGCCTCGCAACAGATATATCACAGCAATCCGTTATTTTGCCTGTGTTAAGAAAAATAAAGCTACACCCTTTTAATTTCACTAGCATACTGTATATATATAAACTATAATTGAACTGTTCATAAATGTCAAGTTTCTTAGATAGAATTTTTAACGTGCCCCACCCATACACCATATTTCTCATTGTGCGAATTGAATACAATATCTAACCTTCCTTATCCGCCCCATAGGGCCAGCCTGTTAACTCACACAAAAAAACACAAAGAAACAAACCCATTATCCACAAAGAACTGGCCCCTTCCCTTCTCCTTAACGGCCTACTGGACAACAAATTATAAAAAGATGCAATCTAAGATCCAACAATTACACCGTTCATATGAGTTTTAATAATAGTTTTCTTCCTAAAATATTAATTAAATTTACCCTCAACTTCCAACATTGCATTTGTTGTTATTTTCATATCCTAAAATACTATGGTTTTTTCCGGAAAAATGTTGCAGAAAATAGCACGCAATTGTAAACTACTTTGTTGTTTTGGAGTCGGGAGGAAAAAGGTTTATGGGCCTTTTAATCACGTTTTACATAGGGGTTTATTATGAAGCTAAATTTTAACAGAATGGCCTTGGCAGAGGCACTTGGTATATTAACAACGGTAGTACCGAGTCGCACCCCCAAGCCGATACTCCGGTGTGTTAAAATTACTGCGGATAAAGACAACGTTAGTATATGCGCAACGGATATGGAAGTGGGTATTAACTATATAGTATCCGAGGTGCAAATTGAAGAAGTTGGTGCAGTTGTCGTTCCAGCTGACCGGTTGGCTGCTATCGTGCGCGAAAGTACGGATGAGGTGCTACTGTTACAGGCGGATGAGGGTGTTTGCAAAGTGGAGGGCGTTGACAGCCGCTTTACAATATACGGCCAAGAACAAAGCCAGTATCCTGTAGTTCCGAGCCTTGAAGCGCAGGCCGATGCGGAAATCGCCTTGGGCAATTTGCAGGCGGGCATAAAGCAGTGTTTGTTTGCCACGGCCAAAGAGAGCACGCGTTACGCGCTTAATGGTGTGCTTTGGGAAACAAAGGGTAAGAAATTGTCGCTTGTTGCGACAGATGGAAGGAGGCTGGCTCGGAGCAGGGTAAACTTGAATTCAGTGCCTGCCGATAAAATTGTCAAGGCAAAAATAATAGTACCAGCCAAGGCTATGGCGCTGCTGGATAAAATCGGAGGCAGTGAGAAGGATACTGTTGTAGTGAAGCTTTTAGACAACCAAATATTGTTTGGGTGTGCGAATGTAGTTATAAGTTCAAACTTAGTCGAAGGAAATTTCCCTAAATATGAGGATATTATACCAGGAGATTACGAAAAGAAGCTTACATTGTCAACTGATGCGGTACTGAGTGCTGTACGCCGCTCAGCTCTGCTTACAAATGAGGAATCTAGGGGGATCAGGCTTTCGATAGGAAAAAACAGTCTTGTTTTTTCTGGCAAGGCGCCGGAGGCAGGCGACGCGCAAGTTAATATGACTATCGATTATAAGGATGAGCCGGTTGAGATTGGGTTTAATCCGCAGTTCCTGATAGATGCTTTGCGGGTGATTAAGACTGGCGAATTTGAATTGGAGTTAGGCCAGGCAGACAGACCAGGTTTGATAAAAAGCGGGACAAGCTTCCTCTATGTCCTGATGCCGATAAATTTAGGCTGAGAAGATGGTGGGCAAAGGAGGACAATTGCACAAAATAGCCAAGTTTTCAACAAATCGCCGGGCTAGCGATATAGTCCGCTTGGGTGATGTCTTGGGTGAACTCGTAGAGAACCGGGTTTTGCCTGCAGTGGCGAAATTTAGATTAATTACCGAAAATTGGAACCAGATTCTACCAACTGAGATTTGTCAACACTGTAAGGTTATAAGTATTGATGGCGGAAAGCTGAAGGTGATTGTTGACTCATCGTCGTATATGTATGAGTTGCAGTTATTAAAAGGCGAGCTTCTCAAAGAATTGAATCGTAGGTGTCCGCGTGTGCGGGTAAAGGAAATTAAACTTTCTTTTGGCTCAATATCCTGCATAGCAGGCAGAGGACTGGCATGAGAGACCACAAGTACGATGCGAGCAAAATAAAGATACTCGGGGGTGTGGAGGCTGTTCGAAAACGTCCCGATATGTATATAGGCGACCGCGGCAGTGGTGGGTTACACCATTTGGTCTACGAGGTGCTGGACAACTCTATCGACGAATCTTTGGCTGGTTTCTGTGACAATATAGTTGTACATATCCAAGCCGATGGGAGTTGCACTGTGGAGGATAACGGCAGGGGTATACCGATTGAAAAGCACAAGGAGGTTAAGAAGAGCGCTTTGGAAGTTGTACTAACCACCCTTCATGCGGGAGGCAAGTTCGATGGTGACAGTTACAAAGTTGCAGGGGGGCTCCATGGTGTAGGGGTCAGCGTAGTGAATGCGCTTAGCGAGTGGCTTGAAGCAGATGTTTATCGTGATGGAAAGCATTATCATTTTGAATGTGTAAAGGGAAAAGCGAAAGGCGCTGTTAAGGAAGTTGGAAAAAGCGATAAACGAGGCACAAGGATATCCTTTATGCCGGACGAGGAAATTTTTGAAGATGCCGAGATTGATTACGACACTCTTGCGAAACGAATTAGGGAGATGGCATATCTGAACGCGGGACTGCAGATTACTTTCCGGGACGACAGAAATAAAAAAAAGCAGGTGTTCAAATTTAATGATGGAATTAAAGCTTTTATAAAACACCTCAACGAGGGCAAGGAGGTTCTGCATAAAAACGTAATTTATTTTGCGAGGGAAGACCCCGACGCAAAGATGAGTTGCGAGGTAGGGATGCAGTATAACGATGGTTATACAGAAAACGTCTTGTCCTTCGCCAACAACATCCGTAACATCGATGGTGGTACACATCTTTCGGGCTTTAAAACAGCTCTAACACGCACGATGAATTACTATGCTAAAAACAACAACTTACTAAAGAGCGACCAAACAACTACAGGAGACGATCTCCGAGAAGGATTAACTGCAGTTGTGGCGGTAAGGCTTACAAATCCACATTTTGAGGCCCAGACAAAAGTGCGGTTGACTAATCCGGAGGTCAGTGGTTTTGTTGAGAGCATTGTTAACGAGCAGCTTGGGCATTTTCTTGAAGAGCACCCTGCCGAGGCAAAACGAATTTTAAATAAAGCAATTCAGGCAGCTGCGGCTAGGGAAGCTGCCAGAAAGGCACGCGAATTGACCAGGCGTAAAGGGGCGTTAAGCAGCTCTAGCCTGCCGGGCAAATTGTGGGACTGTACAAGCAGGGAAAAAGCTGGCACCGAGGTGTTTATCGTTGAGGGTGACTCGGCGGGAGGTTCGGCAAAAGCTGGTAGAGACAGAAATATCCAGGCGATTTTACCGTTGAAGGGAAAAATACTCAACGTCGAAAAGGCCAGACTGGAGAAAATGCTTGCGCACGATGAGATAAGAACGATTATAAGTGCTCTGGGGACCGGAATCGGCACAGACGAATTCGACTTAAGCAAGTGTAGATACGGCAAAATAATACTGATGACGGACGCTGACATTGATGGTGCTCATATACGGACGTTACTGTTGACTTTCTTCTTCAGGCAGATGTCGCAATTGCTTTTTAATGATATGATTTACATAGCACAGCCTCCTCTCTACGAGATAAAGGTTAAAGGGAAAAAGAACTCCGAGTACGTTCTGAGCGAAAGCCAGATGCATAAGAGAATGATTACTCGTGGTTTAGAGGGCACTGAACTTGTCATTAGAGACGGCGATAAGAGTGGAAGGGGGAGAAAAACTCAAAAAGTTTCGGATAAGCAGTTAGCTGGCCTTGTAAAAATCCTTGCGGACGCCGAACGCAACATTACGGTTTTAGCCAAGCGCGGGATTCACTTTACTGATTTTGTGAGAGAGTATTATAACGGGAAGGAACTTCCGCAGTTTCACATTTTTGTTCATGGTAAAGAAGAAGTGTTTTATACCAGGGTCAAGTATGAAAAGCGTTTTGAAAAGCTAAAGAAGAGCATGGGCGCAGACGCGGAAGGCGGTGAAGAATCGATAGTAGCTGAGGAGCTTCACGAGGTAGCTCGAATCAATGAATTAAACACGAAACTCAAAAGCGCTTGGAATTTAGATTTGAAGGATTTCCTTTTAAAACCAGCCAAGACTATCTCTGGTGAATCTTTGCCTACAAAATTCCAGCTTATCCATAGCACAGATACATACGATATTGCATCACTAGGCGATGTCTGTGCCGGTATAAGGCAGATTGGTGGAAAAGGAATAGAAATAAAACGTTTCAAAGGATTGGGCGAGATGAACGCTGAGCAATTGTGGGATACGACAATGAATCCCGCCACTAGGACTTTGTTGAGCGTGAGGCTTGAAGATGCCGGCGAAGCAGATAGGTTGTTTAGTATCCTTATGGGTGAAAATGTTGAGGATCGCAGGAACTTCATCCGCGAGCATGCTCTTGAGGTACAAAACCTTGACGTCTGAGTTGTTTTTGAGGGATGGCGGCTTATTTTTTTGTGGCGGAGGGAATGGAAGGAAATAAGCAGGGTGGAAAGACAACAAACGCAGATTCTAGCCGGCTTTCTAGCGCTGCTAGCGTTTAGATTAGTTTGTTTTGCGGATACATTCACAAATCACCAGACAAGGGAGGTGTTGCATGGGTATATAGCTGGCCTAGCCGAAGAAGAGGGAACGCCTGTCAATACAGTGGAGAAGGGTCAGGTGTTGCTCAATTTGGCGCAGTGGCAGGTTGTTGCTGACCGAGAGGGTCGGAATAAAAATGTCATCGTTATAACGATCGACGGCGAGATTTTATTTGAGATTGAAACCCAGGCCTTGGAGAGAGAGGTAGACAGGCTTTCAAGCGAGGGGCCTTTGTTTATTTTATTTGAGATTGACACGCCGGGTGGCCGAATTGATTTAGCCCGGCGGATTTGCGGGGCGATTACGCAAGCCAGGAACTGCCCTACGGTTGCTTTTATTAAAGGCGGCAAGCACGGGGGGGCTCTTTCTGCCGGAGCTGCTGTTGCGTTGGCGTGTGATAAGATTTATATGGCTGATAATACTGTAATAGGAGCTGCCACAGGGATAAATATTTCCGAGAACGGCCGCCCCGAAAGTCTTGAAGAGGCCTTTGGAGGTGAGGTGGCAGAAAAATTCGCATCAGCTTGGCGGGCGTATTTGGCTTCTTTGGCTGAGCAGAACCGCCGACCTGGGCTGCTGGCGAGAGCTATGGTTGACAGGAATATCGAAGTTATTGAGGTGGCTGATGCTAATCGCAGATTTTTTATTGACCCTGTCAATAAAAAACCTCAACAGAACATCATGCGAACTTGGAGCAAAAAAGGTTCGCTTTTAACGCTCACCGCTGCAGAGGCAGTCGAGTGTATGATTGCTGACAAAGTTATCAACTCACGCCGGAAACTCCTTAACGAGTTGGATGCGGCCAATGCTAAGATTGTGGTAAATGATGAAATCCAAAAAGCCAGAACAGAGCTGAGAAGAGCTAGGGGGCAATTGAATAGAATAAGAAAGTCTGTCGATTTCAAGATTGAGCAGTCTAAGTACCGACACCCTAAGCCGAAAGTGCTCAAGATCCTGCGTGGCGCCAAAAGCGAATTTCAAACTTTGATAAGGTTGGCCAAGAAATACCCTGATTTGGGGTTGGATGTACAGGCCCTTGAGGATGAATTGAATTCCATTGAGGCGGCATATCAAAACGTAAAAAGAAGTAAATAATTGGGTGGTGGTTTTTGTTATAGTTTCGATGCAGCAAATGGAGGATTTAGTGTAGAGCTTGTTGTTTTGCTCTTGGTGTTTTATTGCAAAAAATTCAAAATTTTGCTTGCAAAGATTTTTCGGCCTGTCAAAATGGCGAGAGATAAATGTTTAAGATATATATTGAGAGAGAATGGAGTGCAAATTATGAAATGGAGGCGAGAACAGACAAATAAACGAATATTTGTTGGCTTGGCTTTTTTGGTTTGCACATTTTTGCTTGGCGGCTGTAATGGAAAAGCTAAAGCGACTAAGGATATTGGGAAAACGGCATCCGAGAGGAGAAAGGCCGAAATGCTCAGACAAATCGACCGTAATTTCGATGATGTCGATGCGCATTTCAGGCTGGGGCAGCTGTATCAGGCTGATGGATTATGGTCTCAGGCGGAAAATCAGTATAGTGTTGCTTTAAGCTTTGAGCCGGCTCACAAACGGGCACAGGCAGCAAGGGTAAAGACGCTAATGGCAGAGGGCGATACAACAAAAGCAACGATGTTAGTGGAGGAATATATAGGACAAGCTTCCGTTTCGGCGGCGGCATCCCTTCGACTTGCGATGGCGTTTCAGGAACAAGCTCTGGATGATTATGCATTGAGATGCTATCAGCAGGCGCTTAATTTGGCGCCGACCTCGGCTAAAATTAACAGGCAGATAGGATATTATTATTTGAGCAGGGGTAATAGAGAAATGGCGATGGGATATTTGAGCAGGAGTTTTCAGCTGGATAGGAATCAGCCGGAAGTGGCGAGGGAGCTGGGGAAAATGGGGGTGGCGGTGAGGATACCAAAAAAGAAAGCGAGTACCAAAAAGCTGGATAAGATGGTGGACAAATCGGATGAGCGACTTAAACAGCGTTAAGCAAAGGAGTTAGGAGCGAGAAGAAAAGGGCGCGATTGTGGAAAAGGTCTTTTATGGCCCTGTGGTGAAAGGATGCACCGCGGGGTTTTTTTATTGGGTAAATCGGCCGTTGCCGGCGGAAAGATGAGTTTTTGGGGCTGAAAACGGGGGTGTTAAAATGTGGGAATTAGTAAAAACAGAGAAGAAAAATCGAGAAAAAATTGGGTTCGTTTGGGT
>CAZDQP010000023.1:0-26605 GCA_964507485.1 uncultured Pirellulales bacterium
CTGTTGTGCTGTAGCCGTCAGCGTCGCAAAAGTACGGCCGTGAAAACTGCCCTCGGCCGTAATAAATTTATATTTCTCGTTCGATGTATGCAAACGTGCCAGTTTCAACGCACCCTCGTTGGCTTCTGCTCCGCTGTTGCAGAAAAAACATTTTCCACCAAACGCCCGCTCACTTAAAAGTTTCGCCAGTATCCCCTGCGGCTCGGAATAAAAAGTGTTATCTACATGCAGAAGTTCTTCCGCCTGCTTGCGAATCGCTGCGACAACCTTCGGATGGCAGTGCCCTATTCCGCTCACTGCCCAGCCGGGAAACATATCCAGTATTTTATTACCGTCTGCGTCAAAACAATAATAACCTTCACCCTTAACAATCACACGACGAATACGTGGATAATTGGCGATAACATATTTATCAAATAAATCAATCGTTTCTTCAGTAGTCATAATTCACATCTCAATCTTTAACAATTTCCGTCCCAATGCCTTCATCGGTATAAATCTCCAGCAGTAGTGAATGAGGTATTCTGCCGTCGATAATATGTGCCTTCTTAACACCTGCATTCAGTGCCATCAGGCACGCTTCGACCTTCGGCAGCATCGCATCACCAACAATACCATCATCAATCATCTCTTTAATTTTCACCCAGTTCAGGCTCGACACACGGCTTTCCGGGTCATCAATGTTGGTTCTTATTCCATGCGTGTCACTCACAATGACAAATTTTTCGGCGACTACTCCTCCGGCGACTTTACCAGCAGCACTATCGGCGTTGACATTTAATCTTCCGCCAGTTTTATCTTTAGCAACCGATGCAATAACCGGTACAATCCCATCGGCACATAGTGTCTTCAACAGCTCTGTATTTACCTCCACGATCTCACCGACCAATCCAAGATCGACTTTGCGCCCGTTTTCGCCAGCCAGTCGCAAAACCTCCGCAAACAGCACACAACTGCTCAGCGAATGCAGTCCCATAGCCTTACATTTCAGCTCACCAAGCATCTCACAGATAGGAGTGTTAATTTTATGCACAAGCGTATGTTCCGCTATTGTAAGCGTCCGTTCATCGGTATATCTACGCCCCTGTACCCAAACCGCCTCCAGCCCCGTCTCGTTCATTGCTTTAGTAATCGCTTTACCGCCGCCATGTACAATAATCGGCCGTATCCCGACCGTGGCCATAAATGCTATATCGGTCAAGAGTTTCTTTTGCATACAGGCCTCATCAAGAATGCTTCCACCTAATTTCACGACCACTATTTTGCCGCGGAACTGTCGGATATATTCCATCGCCTCTATCAGAGCATCTGCTTTTGTAATTGCCTCTTTCATCTAAGAATCTTCCGGAAACGCCAATTAAATAAAAAGTGAGTGTATGAATAGAGGTCTGATTAGTCAAGTGATATTTGTGGTTAACTGCTGCCCCTGTCCTGCATCTTATTCTCTATCAGGTCTGCTCCCAATTGCCCGCAGGCTGCTTTTATCTTACGCCCTTTTTTAAAACGAATGGTTGTTTCAATATCGGCGTTTTCAAGTATCCTTGTAAATTGCTTTATAGTTTCCCTGCTGCTTGCCTTAAACAGACAATGCGGATGAGGATTGTACTCGATAAGGTTCACATTACATTTAGTCCGACAAACTAGTTTAGCGAGCATTTGAGCGTGCACAGTGGAATCATTTAAACCCTTTATCAACACATATTCAAAAGTTACTCGCTCTTTCGTTTTCATCTGGTAATACTTCACCGCTACAAATAACGATGCAATAGGGTGCTTTTTATTGATAGCCATAATCTTGCTTCGCAACTCATCGGACTGCGCATTCAAAGACATGGCTAATCGTGGACGGATGTCCTCCTCAGCCAGTTTTCGGATACCCTCGACCTCTCCGCAGGTACTGATTGTCAAACGGCGAATGCCGATATTTTTGCCATCCGGATGATTAAGTATCCGCACGGATTTCAAAACAGCCTCGTAATTCTGCAGCGGCTCACCCATTCCCATATACACAATATTGTTTATTTTACCTTCGTTTTTCTGAATAATGTTTACCTGGTCGACAATTTCCGCCGCCGCAAGGTTTCTTTGGAATTTCAGGTTTGATGTCGCACAGAATACGCAGCTCATCGAACAACCAGCTTGAGTTGAAACACACAGTGTTTTACGTTTGCCGTCAGAGAGAAGAACCGTTTCAATTCTCTCGCCGTCGCTCAGCTCAAAAAGGTATTTCTTGGTTCCGTCCGGGTCGACAAATCTCCGCACCGTTTTCAGATGAGAAATATAGTAACCCCGCTTGGTCAGTTCACTTCGAAAGGTCTTACTTAATGGGCTTATCTCTGATATGTCAGTAACATCCTTGCCGTGGATAAACGTAAAAATATATTTGGCATGATACTTCTTCTGACCTAAATTTACGACTAAGCCCTCGAGCTCAGTGAGCATTTTATTTTTTAAATCCTTGTCCACAATCACTATCTTATAAAACAAATAGCCACATGTCGAATAATGCTTTTCAAAGCAGTGGCTCATTCGTATGTGCCTTCTTCGCTATCCCCTTCGCAACCTGTATGGCGGTCAAAATAACTCGCGACTTTGCCTAAAGGCCTCTGGAAAGAAATAACATAATTGCCACGCAAAAAATATGAGGCGCCTTTATCCTTAAATACCACATCATCGAACTTGCATTCAGCTTAAGGGAGCTGTGGAGTGTACTTCAATAGACTCCTAAACTTGACTTCTGAAAAACCCAGGCTAAAGTCACGCTTGGGAGAAAAATCTTTGCGGCTAACTGGGGCTTTTTTTAGTTTTGGAGCCGAGGCTCAGCGTTGTGAGCAGGCCTGCAACAAACCCGAATAAAAATGTTAGCATTAGTAAAAATGCTCTCGGCATAGTAAGCCTGGCGAAAAGGAACTTCGTCTCAACAGACTCAGTATTCTGTAAAATAACTATCAGTACTAATAATGATACAACCGATATCGCAATTACTTTAAACTTTTTCATCGTCGGCCTTTCTTAAATTTCTTGCTTTGTTCAAAGCCGCAAACTTTTTAAGATTCAACAAAACTTAACGTTTTACCGGCCGTTAAAAACTTGCACCAATCGCCCAAATGTACTTAACATCGGTTCTGCCTGAACCAGTGGCAGGTGTCGCATCATAATCAAAAAGAACCTTAAAGCTCGTGAAAGTTCTCTGGGTAAGGTCAGCTTTAACCTCAGCACTTGTAGTAAGAAAGTAATCGGAGAACTTATCGATGCTGGGGTAATATGCCAAATTATGGGTAAATCTTATATTCTCCTTAAGTTGTTTTTCTAAATCATAACCTAAATGAGCAGACAGCTCATTATTACTGCTGCTCTGATTATCGAATTTCTCGTGCAGAGAAGCGAGGCCGGCCTTAGTCGAGAAGGTTATCTCTTCAGACTCGAACCACTGATAACCGAGGCCGCCGCCCAGTATAACTCTGCGGTCAAGCTCGGCGATGCTGTCTGTTTCATAGCTTCCCTCGGCAAAAGTAAACAGCTTCTTGGTCAGGAAGTAATCGTAGTTGGCTTTTATTTTCCACCAATCTTCCGTTGTTTCTTTTTTGCCTGTTGAAGTGACTTTTTCTCTGCTCTTTGCATAGTCACCACTGACTTTTGTTCGGTCCTTTTCGGTGCGTTTTTTCAGGTTGACGGTGACATTAATACTGTCCGTATTAGTATTGCCATGCGCGGAGTTATAACCTGCCGAGATATCACCCTTCCACTTAGGCTTGGGCTTAGCAGGTGGATTTATAGTATCTATGGCCGACAGTTCAAACGCCTGAACCTGCTGGTTCAGGATTGTGCCGTCTTTGAGATGTATTTCCACAGGCGCATCACTTTTAAGGGTCTGTATATTCGAGATGTCAATTGTTACCGTTCCCGCAAGCTCCGACTTTAAGATGAGTTTGCTGCCTATCATACTATCTATCTTTCCGGTGAGACGGTCACCATTATTTAAGTAAACTTCATCGGCGTAAACTGGTGAAAAAAACATTAATATACATAGCAACCATACAAAAATACTGGAACGCATATTTATACCCTCTAATTCTGCAATAAACCAAACAATCTAAATAAAAGCATAAATTTAACAAAAATCAACTCAATAGTTGTAAAGCTGCCCAAGGCCATGATGACCTATTGTTGTTTTTCGAAGAGTTCTGGTTGGCTGTGGGAGTTTTTCTTTTCACGGTATTTGAGGTTTAAGTGCTTGCAGGCCTTTTCAGTAATTTCCCTGCCACGTTTTGTACGACGGAGAAAACCGACTTGCAAAAGATATGGCTCGACCACATCTTCAAGCGTGTCCCTTTCTTCACCAAGTGTCGCCGCGATGGCATCTATACCGGCAGGGCCGCCGTCATAGGTATTAGCCAAGGCTCTCAAGAAAGCTCTGTCAAGCTCGTCAAGACCAAGAGAGTCAATTTGCTCCATTTTCAGAGCACTTTCGACGATTTTAACAGTTAGGGTGCCTTCTCCCTTCACCTGCGCGTAATCACGCACGCGCCTAAGAAGTCGGTTTGCCGTCCGTGGTGCACCGCGGGAGCGGGCGGCAATTAACTTCAGCGTCTGGTCCTCGCAGTGAAGGTTTAACAATTTCGCGGACCTTTCCAGAATAGCCGACAGTTCTTCAGCACTGTAAAAATCCAAGTGGTACAACATTCCGAAGCGTCCACGAAGGGGAGCGCTTAGTAGGCCGGCACGGGTCGTCGCACCAATAAGGGTGAAGCGCTTGAGAGGGAAATTAATGGTCTTTGCGTGCAGGCCGCTATCGACCGTAAAATCAACTTTGAACTCCTCCATCGCTGGGTAAATAAACTCTTCCACTGGTGTACTAAGCCTGTGAATCTCGTCGATGAAGAGGACGTCGCCGGTGTTTATATTACTTAAAAGACCCATTACGTCGCCTGCCTTCGTTAAAGCAGGGCCTGATGAGCAGCGAATTCTCGCTCCCATTTCGTTCGCTACGACATTGGCGAGTGTTGTTTTTCCGAGACCGGGCGGGCCGTAAAAGAGGATGTGCTCCAGCGGCTCTGATCTTTTTTGGGCGGCCGCTATGGCAATGGTTAGCTTTTCCTTCACATTGCCCTGGCCGATACACTCTTCCAGCAGCTTTGGACGAAGAGAGATGTTAAAATTCTCCTCTGCCTCGTTTAAAGACTGAGCACTTATCACCCTGTTTATTGCCATAATTTGAAACCAAATATCAAAACTGTTTTCAGACTTCTATTCCCTGTTTTAATCGATAAATCAGCGGCACAAGCTCTTCAGCAGATTTTATATCGGGGTGCCTCTGGCAAGCCAATTCGATAAGCTCCATCGCCTCGGTCCTCTTTTCACCCCAGGCAATAAGAATCTCCAAAGCTTGCGCTTGGTACGGCTTGAAACCTCTTTGAGCCGGTCCCGGTGATTCCGCCCCGGCTGCGAAGTGCCGGAGCTTTCCGCGCAACTCGGCGATAATCTGCTGAGCCATCCTTTTCCCCACTCCGTCAAGCGACATCAACATCTTGTCGTCACCATCCTCTATTGCCGAGGCTATTGCGGCTATGGGAACGCTCAGCGAGCGCAACCCTTTTCTTATGCCTATACCTTTGACACTGGTGAATTTCGTGAAAAAATCTCTCTCAGAGGTATTCTGGAAACCAATCATTCTGGGTATGAGGTTGCCTCCCCCGGGAGTACCTTCGAAATACTCCATAATATAGAGAGCAATATCGGAGCCGATTTTGTCAGAGAGGGCATTCACGCAGTAGCCGGGCAGCATCACTTCATATCCGACTGAGCCGACCTGCACAAGGGCAGAACTGCTATCGAGCTTAACAAGTTTTCCTTCAATTCGAGCTATCATCTGCGAGCATCGTTTCCAGAATTTCCGCCGCGTCTTTGACCAATTGTGAACAGATGCTTCGGAAAAGTCCTTCATTAACAGCCTTATTCATTCCTTCTTCGGTCCGGATATCACAACCAATAAGCGCCTGACAATCTGTCGACTTATTTCTTTGACGAAAATTTTCGGAAAATTTAACAATCTTATCGTAGGGCTTGTCTTTTCCGTGTGCGAATTTCAATCCGAGAACCATAAAGGCCCCCGTAACAGCACCACAGGTGCCATCGATGCGCATTCCTCCGCCGAAACCAGACGCGATTTTAAAAGCCTGCTCAGGCAAAATTCCAAGGCCCTGACTGTAGACAGCAAATATAGCCTGCGAACAGTTATAGCCATCTTCAAAATATTCTACCGCTTTTTTTACCCTACTCATTTAAAATTTCCAACTAACTGCTTCGTATTTGCACAACACAAGGCGGCCGCTATGGCATCTGCGACGTCAGGCGGCTCCGGCAGGTGGGGCAAAGATAAAAACGCTTGAATCGTCCTTTGCACCTGCTCCTTCGATGCACGGCCATTGCCGGTAAGTGATTTCTTTATGCGCGTGGCGCTAAAGCTTTTGACTTCTATACCGGCTGCAGCACAGTGTTGTAATATAACACCTCTTGCGTGTCCCATCAATATCGCCGTTTTCGGATGAGCATAGTGCGAATACAATTCTTCTACCGCAACAACCCCCGGATTAAATTTCTTCAGCAAAGATTCGATATCTTCCGCTATCTGGTTTAATTTTACCTCTATCGCTGCTTTTTCATTTATCCGTACGGCGCCGGCCTCAATCAACCTGTCTCCTTCTACCACCGCATAGCCGCACACCTGCAATCCGGGGTCTATGCCGAGTATTCTCATTTCCTTCTCCAGATAGTAACGCCTCCGGGCTTGTCTTCCAGAATAATACCGATTTCCTCAAGCTTGTCCCGAAGTGCATCAGCAGCTACAAAATCTTCTCTCTGGCGGGCATTGCGACGCTGTTCAATAAAAACATTGACCAGTATGTCGAGCATATCGCTATCGGCTGTGCCTACTTGCGAATATTCGTCCTTTACCAGGCCCAAAACATCTCCACCCAACCGACTAAACAAAACGTCGATTGCATTAAGGGTTTCTATAGTCAACTCATTTCCATCAAGCAGAGCAGTTGCCAGGCGCACCAGCTCAAATAAAACTGAAAGCGCGATAGACGTATTCAAATCATCATCCATCGCCGCTTCAAATTTCTCTCTCAACTGCTTCAACTGTTCGATTACAGTACTATCAGCTTCCCCTGTGCCGGCCTGGGTCATTCTTTTTCGTACCGCCTTTACCGTCTCTGTTATTTTTTCGTAGCCGCTCTGCGCGGCAAACAACGCCGCATCCGAAAAATCGAGCGGGCTTCGGTAGTGACTATTCAAAATAAATTGCCTGATTGCCAACGGGTCATAGTTCCTGGTCAATCTCTCGTGGTGCCCGGTAAATGCTTCTTTGAGTGTAATGAAATTTTTAAGACTCTTGCTCATCTTCTGGCCATCGACGGTAACCATATTATGGTGGACCCAATATTTAACGAACTGCTTGCCCATAGCAGCCTCTGCCTGGGCGATTTCACACTCGTGGTGCGGGAACTTGTTATCCAGTCCACCGCCATGGATATCGAATGGCTGCCCCAGATACTTTGTACTCATCACGGAACATTCCAGATGCCAGCCAGGGAAACCCATACCCCATGGGCTCGGCCATTGCATAATATGGTTCGGCTCAGCTTTTTTCCAAAGGGCAAAATCAGCGGGGTGTTTTTTGTCAGGCGAAACTTCGATACGCGCGCCTGCCTGCATCTCTTCGATATTTCTGCCGGATAGTTTCCCATACTCTTTAAATTTGGAAATGTCAAAATATACCGAACCGTTAATCTCATAGGCGTAGTCTTTTTCCAGCAGTATTTTTACCAACTCTATCTGTTCGACGATATGTCCGCTTGCGCGAGGGCTGATATCCGGCCTGATGCAATTTAGTTTATCCATATCCTCGAAATAGCTACGGGTATAGAACTCGGCGACCGCCATAGGGTGTTTGTGCTCTCTTTCCGCAGCTACGAGCATCCTGTCTTCACCCTCGTTTGTTTCACCTAACAAATGGCCCACATCCGTAATGTTCTGGACGTAAGTAACATCATAGCCGAGATACTTCAGGTATCGAATAAGTATATCGAAGCTGACATAGCTTTTAGCGTGTCCAAGGTGAGCGTGGTCATAAACGGTCGGGCCGCAGACGTAGATTCCTACTTCGCCTTTTTTCTGCGGCTTAAACTCTTCTTTGACTCTTGTTAAGCTGTTATAGAGCTTAAATCCCATCTTCAGGTACTTCCCATAAATTTTATCTTCACAATGTTCTTCTGAATTTCTTTTTTAAAAGGGTAATTGCTGTTGCAGCTATAGCGTCGCCGGCGCCGACGTCGCCAAACCCATCGTCCGTTTTTGCCTTGACGTTAACGGTAGCAAAATCAATTTCCAAAAGTCCGGCGATGCATCTTTTCATTTGCCCCTTGTACGACTCCAGTCGCGGCTGGTCGGCATGTATTATCAAATCTATATTGGCTATTTCCCAGTCTTTCTCTTCGAGCTGTTCTTTGACAATAAGTAAAAGGTCTTTACTATCGGCATCTTTCCACTTTGGGTCGTCATCAGGAAACAATGTCCCTATGTCACCCATCGCAGCAGCGCCTAACAGAGCATCAATAATGGCGTGCAAACCAACATCCCCATCGCTGTGACCGGCCAATCCGCAGGTATAAGGTACATCAATACCGCAGAGCATAAGCTTCCTGCCTGTAACCAGCTCGTGGATATCGGTGCCGATTCCACTGCGATATTCAGGTTTAGGCCGCTCAATCACAGTATCCCCTTTGTGCTCGGCACATCCGTGCCGACAATTTTTACAGCTTCGGCCAGTGCCTGACCTAATCCTTTGAAAATAGCCTCGGCTATGTGGTGGCTGTTTGTACCATAAGGCACGTTTATATGCAGATTGAATTTGCCGTTATTTGAAAAGCTCCGCAGCATTTCCTCGAGACACTCAACATCAAAGTCGCCGATTTTATCCGTTCGATATTCCACGTTATACACGCAGCTGCTCCTGCCGGACAAATCTATGGAAACATTGGCTATAGATTCCTCCATCGGTACGGAGCTATGGCCATATCTGGTGATGCCCTTCTTATCACCTAGCGCCTTGACCAAACACTCACCAAGGCATATCGCTATATCTTCAATCGTGTGGTGAGCATCAACATTCAAATCGCCCTTAGCGCGGAGCGTTACGTCGATTTTGCTGTGCTTGCTCAGGTGTGCAAGCATATGGTCTAAAAATCCAATGCCGGTATCAATCTGATATTTCCCGAGACCGTCCAGATTAAGCGACAAGTTTACGTCGGTCTCTTTGGTTTTTCTGTGAATTTTAGCTGTTCTTGTTGCCATAAGGGTATCCTTATTGTTGTAAGATTTCTTTCAAAGCCGAAAGTAGTTTATCATTTTGTTCAGGCGTGCCAATAGTGATTCTCAATTTATCTTCGAGCCCGGGATAAATAAAATATCTAACAAAGATATTTCGCTGCGCCAGTTTTTCATAAATTTCAGCCGCATTGATGTTTTTGCACTTCGCGAGGATAAAGTTCGAACTGCTTTCGGGAACATCGAAGCCGAGATTCCTTAATTGACCGGTCAGTCTTTTACGCTCGGCTTTTACTTTTCCGACCGTCTTTTGAAAATAATCCCGGTCGCGGATAGCAGCTGCGGCGACGGCGACAGCGACTGCATCGACATTGTAGGAATCCTTGAGTTTATTAAGGCCTGCTATTAAATCCGGCCGGGCAATCGCGTATCCGAACCGAATTCCCGCAAGAGAATATCCCTTACTCATTGAACGAAGTATAATCACATTATCGAAGTCCCTGACCAAAGCAACGCAATTTTGCTCTGCAAAATCCACATATGCCTCATCAATCAATAATACGTTTGCGGTCTCGTCGGCCAGCGAAGCTATTTCGTTAACATTTATAAAGCTTCCGCTTGGCGCATTCGGATTGCAGACAATCGTTAAGCCAGCACCGGTTCCAGCTAATCTGTGCGGCAGATTAAATTCATTGTCGAACGGAACTTCTACTGCTTCGCAATTTTGCAATTCTGCCAGCACCGGATAAAGCGAATAAGTAGGAACCGGATAGGCGACCGGACAATTCTCGTCACAAAATGCCTGAAAAGCTATCTTCAGTAGTTCATCTCCACCATTGCAGCACATAATATAATCCGGCGTGATACCATTAACTTCAGCAGCTGCCTCCCGAAAAGCGCTTCCCGTCGGGTCAGGATATCGACGAAGCTGCTCAGGGCTTATTCCAGACAAGACCCTCATCGCTTCCGGCGAGGGCGGATAAGGGTTCTCGTTAGTATTCAGCTTCACTACATTGGTCTCTTTCGGCTGAAATCCCGGCTCATACCCTCTTGCTTTTTCTATACTTTCTCTGAAATAGCCCATTATCTGCCTCGAAGTAAAACTTCCATACGGAATTATACGGATTTTGGGCCGGAAGTGAAAGGGTGATTTTGCAGATTCCGAAGTGCTTATGTTAGATGGATTGCTAAAGCCTAATTGAAACTTACTAAAAAAAAACTATGCCCCACATAAGGTCAGGAGGCAACCGCGACCTCCATCAATTCTGTAAGAGACATGTTAAAGTAATTTTCAGGCTGGTTTTGCTTGCTCATACAAGTTGTTGTATGATTGACTATATTAACTGCAACTTGACCCTCCAGATAGAATTGCACATTAACAGAACAAACGATCAGACACAACAAGGCCAGTACAACGACTAATCGCTTTTGGACGCTTTTGTGTTTATATTCTACCTTAAACATAGTCAACCCCTTTGAATCAAACATAAAATGTTCTTACCAAAAATATACGAAATATCTCGGCTAAAACAAAACTGCCAATTCGATAATAACAGCATCAACTTCGCTGTCACCATTATTAGCATTTTTTAAATAATAAAATACCTGTTTTATTGGACCGATTCGGCTTTTTTTAGAGATATTTAATACTTCTAAAAAGACTTGTTTATTATCGAACCTAATAACTGGGGACATTCTCTGTTTGTTCAAACCCCAAATCACAAGCTATTTTCTGCAGTAGTCGATAAGGCGGGCGATTTCACTGCGCAGATCCTTACGGTGCACAATCATATCAACAAAGCCATGCTCAAGCATAAACTCGGCTGTCTGAAATCCCTCCGGCAGTTCTACTTTTATAGTCTCGGCGATAGTGCGAGGACCGGCAAAACCGATAAGCGCGCCGGGTTCAGCTATTATACAATCTCCTAACATCGCAAAGCTGGCTGTCACTCCGCCGGTAGTTGGGTCGGTCAAAACCGAAATGAAAAGTCCGCCGGCTTCATCGAATTTAGCCAGTGCGGCGCTGGTCTTGGCCATCTGACCGAGCGAAACAACCCCTTCGTGCATCCTCGCCCCCCCGGAGCAACTAACTACTACCAGCGGCAAATCTTCTTCCATTGCCTTATCGACAGCTGCACAGAGTTTCTCGCCGACAACAAAACCCATAGAGCCCATCAGAAAATTCGGCTCCATCACACCGAGGATAACTCCTCTTCCCTTAATAAAGGCCTTGCCGATTCGCATAGCTTCTTTAGCGCCGCATTTTTTTTCGTCATCTTTGAGACGTTGTTTATAGGTTGTCCCTCTGAACCTAAATGTAAGGGGGTCACTGGTTGTCAAATCACTTAAAACTTCCTGAAAAGAGCCTTCATCAGCAAGATAATTAATCCGATCTGTGGCCTCGATTCGAAAATGATGATTACACTCCGGGCAGATGTTAAGATTCTGCTCTACCGTACTTTTATATAGCATATGCTCACAGGCAGGACATCGAATCCAAAGCCCTTCAGGCATATCTTTGCGCGGCTTTAATGAAAAGCCGTTCCAGTGGTTTTTAGCTTTTTTGGACATAGCCATATCTTTTTCACTAAACTCGGTATTGTACCAAAAATCTGCCGGTTAAACTACAAAAATTACTTCTTGCAGGCTTCTCGAATGGCGTTTATTGCGGCAATACGGTCGGTTTTTGAGAAAATGGCGTTACCGGCTACAATTGTATCAGCGCCATAGGAAACTACAATCGGCGCAATTTGACGGTTTACGCCGCCGTCAACCTCCACACGTATATCAGGACCGACAATCTCTCTGACCCTTACAATCTTTTTCGCAGCTTCCGGTATAAACTGTTGTGCACCGAAACCCGGATTAACCGTCATTACCAAAACCATATCACAAAGCGGCGCAATCGCCTGTACTGACTCCACCGGCGTACCAGGATTAAGACACACCCCCGCGGTACAACCAGAATTGTGTATCTCATCAACAAGCTTCTCCGGTTCGTCTGTCGCCTCAATGTGAAATGTTAAATTATTTGCGCCGGCCTTAATGAAAATAGAGGCATACCTTTTCGGGTCGGAAATCATCAGGTGGCAATCGAAGAAGAGCTTGCTATGCTTTCGCAGTTTTTCGACTACCGGTGGGCCAATTGTAATATTCGGCACAAAATGACCGTCCATTATATCCAAGTGCACCATATTCACACCAGCTGACTCAATCTCCGCTATTTCGTCAGCCAATCTGGCAAAATCAGAACTCAGTATTGATGGCACAATCTCAATTGTTCCCGGTTTAGGCAGATTCATTTCTATCGATTATGTCCCTTTATTATTTTCGGGCTCTATTTCTCATCGAGTATTTCAAGGCACTTGAACTTTTTACCCTCTAAAAACTCAAGCGAAGCCCCGCCGCCGGTGGAAATATGGCTCACCTTGTCCTGAAGTCCGAGTTTTGCTATGGCGCTTGCACTGTCACCACCGCCGATTATACTGGTCGCTCCGTTTTCTGTTGCCTTGGCAACGGCCGTTGCAATGGCTTTGGTCCCCTCGTCAAAAGGTGGTATCTCAAAAACCCCCATAGGCCCGTTCCAAACGATGGTTTTGGCATCAGCAATCTTCCCTGTATAATCATTGATTGCCATTGGGCCTATATCAACGGCCTTATAGTCCGGGTCGATGTCACCAACAGCGATACGATGCTGTGTTCTGGGTTTAAGCTCGCGAACCACATTGTGGTCCGACGGAAGAGCTACTTCACAATCGGCTTCTTCGGCTTGTTTAAGCAACTGCAGGGCTCTATCAACAAAGTCTTTTTCGCAAAGACTATTACCGATACTTTTCCCCTTGCCATTGAGGAACGTATATGCCATGGCCCCGCCAATAATAATACGGTCGACCTTATGAATCAGATTTTCAATAACACCTATCTTGTCAGAAACCTTGGCACCACCAAGTATTGCAACAAAGGGTCTGGCCGGCTCGCGGAGGGCTTCGCCCAAAAACTTCAGTTCCTTTTCTATCAAAAAGCCTATAACTCTCGGCTTGCCTTTCATCAGTGTCGGCACGGTGTACATCGAGGCATTATCTCTATGTGCGGTTCCGAAAGCATCATCAACATAAACATCCGCTAAATCAGCAAGCTGTTTTGCGAAACCATCTTTGGCCTGTCGCAGCTGTGCATCTTCCTTTGCGGCTTTGTCCTTGATGGTCTCCTCCTTGTGGAAACGGAGGTTCTCAAGCAGCATACAATCACCGTTTTTAAGGGCCTGTGCCATAGTCTTTGTTTGCTCTCCGACGCAGTCTTCAGCGAAACTCACTTCCTTGCCCAGCAATTCCGAAAGTCTCTTCGCCACCGGAGCTAAAGACATCTTCTCGTCTCTCTCACCTCTTGGTCTGCCCAGGTGACTCATAAGAATCAGAGCGCCACCATCAGCCAGTATTTTCTTTATTGTCGGCAGCGCCTTGACTATTCGGTCGTCGCTGGTGATATTGCAATTCTCATCGAGCGGTACATTGAAATCCACACGCATAATTACTTTTTTGCCCTGCACGTTGATATCAGCAACAGTTTTTTTCGCCATAATAAATTCCTCCGTTATCAAAAAATTACTTCGCCAGATTTGCTAACCCCTGTTGATAAGATATTTCGCTATAACGGTGTTTAATCTGCATTTTCCCGGTTCGTCCCCCGAACAGTTCTGCAATATCTCCAAGTCGGTTTTCCAAACCACATCCCCCGGAGCCAGCAAAAACAAACTGTCCGGCTCATAAACATCATAAAGCCGTCCGTCTTTGTAATAATAATGAGAATTGCATACCTCCGTAGGATAGGCGCGCATTAGCGGTGGAATGTCATGAGGCAAAAACCAGAGTTTAATCTCCCGTTCAGCTTCTGCGAATGAGGCCGATGTATGGATTAAATTGTCCATCCGGCTACCGATAACTTTCCCGCCTGCGTCCTTTATCGACACCACCGTCCCGAGCGATCTGATACAGCCGGGTTTTTCCTCTCTTGCCTCGTGCGGGTTTGTCGGGCCTGCTATCGACCTTACATTATCCAGAACGCCGGCGCCCTGAAAAATAATCGCAATTACCCTTCGTTTCCACTTGTCTTGTTCAGAATAATGACTCACTCCGGTAATGTAGTCGAGCAGCGGTTCATAAAACACCTTTCCCTTGTGCTCGGCATAGTGCTCTTCCGCAAGGAACCTGCTGACATTGACGACCTTGGCGGCGGCAAAACGCGCACCCGTGTGAAATTCTGATAACTGGGAAAAGACAAATCCTGTGACGGAAATCTTAAGGGCGTCCGGCTTGATGAGAACAAGCGTCTGTTCGAGCTGTTCTTTGTCCATAATCCTTTCCTGCCTCTAAAACGTTCCGCAAAAAATATCGATACTACTCATGCTTCACGATACTAAAAAAGACCCGTCCTTATTCGGACGGGTCCTCGTCGCTAACCTTACATCTTCGCCATTCTTTCCATAATATCGACGGTACGATTCGAATAGCCCCATTCGTTGTCATACCAGCTGATAACTTTGACGGTTTTGCCTTTTACCATTGTTAGTAAAGAATCAAAAATGCTCGAAGCGGGATTGTTAACTATATCACTGCTGACAATCGGTTCATCGCAATAAACCAAAATACCCTTCATTGGCCCTTCTGCCGCTGCTTTCATCGCTGCATTTACTGCTTCGACTGAAGCATCTTTCTTCACATTAACCACTAAATCTACAACGCTGCCGACCGGGATGGGCACCCTAACGGCAAAACCATCGAGCCTGCCGTCGAGTTCTGGGATAACCTGGCCGATGGCCTTTGCCGCACCGGTTGTGGTGGGAATTATATTCACTGCCGCAGCACGCGCACGTCGAAGGTCTTTGTGTATCATATCAGCGACTCTTTGGTCGTTGGTATAAGCGTGAATGGTGGTCATAAGTCCCTGCTCAATGCCGAATGCATCGTTAATAACTTTTGCCACAGGAGCAAGGCAATTGGTCGTGCAGCTTGCATTCGACACACATTTAACGTCCTTGGTCAATTTATCTCCGTTAACACCTAAAACGATTGTCGCATCAATCTTGTCCTTTGCAGGAACACTGAGAACAACCTTTTCAGCTCCGGCCTTGAGATGGTCTGCATAACCACCTTTGGGTGACTCGGCGGTGCGGAATATACCTGTCGATTCGAGAACAACCTTTACTCCCATATCCTTCCACGGCAGCTCCGCAGGATTTTTTACTGCCAAAACCTTGACCGTCTTGCCGTTAATCACTAAGCCACCATCCCCGGCTTGAACCGTACCATTCCACGTGCCCATAACCGTATCATATTTGAACAGATGCGCAAGACTCTTTGCATCTGAGAGGTCGTTGACAGCCACCAACTCTAAATCCTTGCCTCTTTCCATAATAATCCTCGCCACGGCCCTGCCGATTCGGCCGAACCCGTTAATTGCGACCTTAGTTGCCATTCGTAATTCTCCTTTTCTCTATACTGAAAATGCGGTTTTCTATCTGTTTACAACCTTTTACAACTAAACGAAAGGGCTACTTTATTGATAATATGCCCCCTTGTCAAGAAGTTATTACCGACAATTAACCTAATACGACAAATTAGCCTCACTTATCTGCAATTGAAGGATTTTCCGAATTTCGTCCGCAACCTCGGCATACCCACTTATCCTGACCGGCCAAACCCCGGTTTTGCCGCATATAACTTCACCGACAGATTTTGGATTCCTTATAAATCTCCAGACAATCATGGATTTCTTCGATAAGGTCCTTCTGCCCTGACAGCACTGCAAGCTTAAGCGCCTTTTCAGCTGTCTTGACCGCCTCGCTAAATCTGCCAGCCTCTGCATAAGCCGCAGCCAAAGTGTCTAAAATACGTGGGTTTTTATAATCCGTAAGTTCACAGGCACGTTGCGCTAATTGAACCGCAGTCGGGCCGTCGCGCAATTTATGGTCCTTATAGGTTGCATAAATCCGAGCGAGGGAGTTTAACACTTCCGGCCAATTCGCCCTAAGCCGCAATGCCTGGTGATAGGATTCGATAGCCTCCTCTATTTTACCTTGTTCTGTAAGCGCTTTGCCTTGGCAGAAATGTGCCTTTGCAAGATCTTTAAGCAGTATTTTCGACCTCGGGGCCAGCGCCAGTGCTTCTTCCAAATACTCAATCGCTGCGCTTGGATTGCCCTGTTTCATAAAAACGCGTGATATATTGCCGTGTGCCTTTATATATTTGGGCCTGAGCTGCAGCGCTTTTTCAAGCAAGGGCACAGCTCTTTCCAGTTCGTCCATTTGTAGCAGAATAAAACCCAGGTTATTGTAAGCCCCGGCAAAATCAGGGTTTTGCTCAATCGCTTCCCTGTAGTAACCAGCTGCCCGGTCAAATTCGCCTGACTGCAAAGCATTGCTGCCAAGACCGTAATATAACTCGGCCTCGTAGTTTACACTTTCCTCAGGGAAAGGCCCTGCAAGGCTGCAGAGCAAAGCAATCCCGATGATACAACCTGCGGTTATAGTCAATCTTTTACTCTGGTGCTGACGTATCATTTTGTAAACCGCAGCAATCCCGCCGGCCCCGAGGCAACACATAACAGGCACCAGTGGCATACGATACCGGGACGAGACAAAAACCAGAATAATCGACACCGCATAAAAAAATATAAACAGGATTACAAATATAGGTATTTGCCGCCGCCCGAAAATCAGGCCGAATATCGCTAAAGGCAAAAGCAGCCCAAAAGGAAAACCGAATCCGCCTGCGCTCCATATTCCAAAAGTCAGCAAGCCTGACCACCTGCGGAATGTATAAATATTTATGCCTCGCGGTATCTCTCTGGAACTAAAAAACCGCAAAGTTTTCCGCGCCAGCCCTTTTACAAAGTCAAACGGCTGGCCGAGTATATACTCGCGCACTTTTTGATGGAAAAATCGCTGCCTTACCCACCTGCTTTCGCCCATTCCGCATAACACAGGCATGTTGATCAATTCCTCCCAATCCGCTCCGGGCCTAATATTCATTGTCTCGACTGAGTTGGGGTTGTTGCCGATATAAAGATTGATACCTCCCGAAGGAGGTAGAATACCAAAATGACCAGTCAGACAATAACACCTGTATGCAACAGGTACCGAGATAAGTGCAAAACCTGTCAGAATTACAACCGGACTTAGAACGAAATTTTTTTTCGGCATTGAAGAACAATAAAGGATAAAGACCAGCCATAAACAACTTGCCGCAAAAAAAGGCAAAAACGTCGGACGTGTAATTATGCTCATAGCGCCACACACACCAAGAAGAAAACAAACCGACAGCCTTTTTGTGTCACCAGCTTTGAGGAAAAGCAGGATAAGAGCCAGCGACCAAAACGAAGCCCACCCGGTGGCCAAAAGTTCTGTCTCATAAAAAATCAACGGCACATAAAATGCTACCATAATTGCCGCCAGGATACCGGTTCGCCTTCCGAAAATCCTTTTTGCCAGAAAGTAGGACAGGATGCAGGTAGAACCGCCTAAGATAATCTGCACGCTCTTCGCAGCAATAATAGCCACGTTGCTGAAATAATAGACTGCCCCAAGGAACAAAGGGTAGAATAATGGCTGCCAGAAAAAATCGTCCGTTATGTGCTTGCTTTTAGCCAGCTGTTGGGCCAATCCGTGATATGTCAGTGAGTCCGATATGGGAGCCTCAAACGTTGGATTATCCGAACTCTCATACAGATAAAAGTACCGGACACAAAGTCCAAGCAGGAAAATGCCTAATACAATCCACAGCTCAATTTTATCCAATGAGATGGTTGATTTAATCGGGCTGGCATCCTTGCTCTGCACACCGTTTGACTCGGCTGGCTGGTCGGAATTGTTCGGATATCTTATATCAGTTGTTCTCATATAAAACAATTAACCACCATATCCATGCTGCCCATAGCGGCCGTCTTTTTTACTCTAATTGCCTAAGCTTGATTTGCAAGATACTTTTTGTCGTCGCCGTTATTTTTGTCAGTTCGCTTGTTCTAACCGGCCAAACCCAGATTATTTTTTCGGCATCGGTTACTATAAGCAGTCTTTCGCGTATCTGTCGCGGTGCTTTCGCGGCGGTAAGAAATTTCCCCACTCTTTTCTCTTCGCCTAAACCCAAAGGCCGAAACTTGTCGCCGACACGACGGAAACGTACCGACAACGGCAATTTCAGCTTATCCAAATCAAACCTCTCAACGAAATTAGATTTCTCCTGCTTGAATTTCTCAAAGTGCTTCTTATCTGCCTCCAAAATCGTCGCCTCTATCAAAAAATTGCCGAATTGCGCTCGTCCCGGAATTTGTAATTCAACTTTCTCATCGGCGCGATTCCCGGCAACATTGCTCTCTCGATGGTGTGTGAAAACCAAACTCTCATATTCACGCCAAACTACGAAACCATCTGGAAGTTCGATTCTCTTACCGCTTGTTTTTCGCTGTGCCATCTCCAGTATTCGTTCGTAATGCTGATGCGCCAAATCACTTTCACCGCTACCCAAATTTATCAAACTTCGCCGAACAAGCTCTACTTTTACCGGCTGCGGCTGTACCGAAAATCTTTTCAAATCTAACTCAACTTTATCACTGCTAACCTCGGCTGCCTCAGGCCATACCTTATCTGCTTCTCTGCAAACCAAACCGTAAAACTTTTGGGCCGACCGGGCCAGCTCAGACAATTCCTCTACGATAGAACCGCTGCACCGACGCTGTAATTCCGGTAGCAATCGATGACGGATATAGTTTCGCCTGTAACTACAATCATCGTTTGTCCGGTCTGTTCGCCATTCTATACTGCGTTTTTTTAGATATTCTACAACCTCGTCTCGCCTGACACAAAGTAGCGGTCTTACAAACCCGACACCATCGTAAAAGTAACGCAACGGCCAGATACCACCAAGCCCACGAAAGCCCGTCCCCCGAACCAGCCGTTGTATGATTGTTTCAGCATTGTCATCTTTCTGATGTGCCGTTGTCACCCATTTACAGTCATTGGCTTTTGCAATACTGAGTAAACTATCTATCCGCAATTTGCGAGCGGCCGTCTCAATCGACAGTTTCTCCTTACAGGCAAACCCACGCACATCCAATCGCTTCGTTGTTACTGCCAGGTTCAGCTTATTCGCCTGAGCAATAACAAAATCCTCATCGCCATCGCTTTCAGAACCTCGTAGCTGATGATTTATATGAGCGCATAGAATATCTCCATACAAAACACCCTCGGCTTTTATCGCACACAAGGCATACAAAAGAGCCGTCGAATCAGACCCGCCGGATATGGCTAACAAAATTTTACCACCTCTGCCAAAAAGACCGTTCGACTTGATAAAACCAGCTACTTTCTTCTCGAATTCCTGCAGCATTTTCTACACATAAAAAAAGGGCCTGATATCCAGCCAGGCCCGACTCTTCTATAAAAACTTTAATGCAGCTTCCTGCAAATACCACCTCTCCTTTTAAATATTTTCGCCGCTCTTGGTCAATTCGGCAACTCGTTTCTCTGCCAAATCTCTCTGCTGCTTGCTGAGATTTTCTTTTTGGAGTGCCTGCTGATAACGCTCCAGCGCCTCTGCCCTGCGGGACAGGTACTTATCAAGAATATATGCTGCCTTAAATCTCGCAGTATAAATCGTTGCCGGGTCCCACTGATACGTCCTATCGTAGTACAAAAGTGCTATCGTGTAATCTTTGAAATGTTCATAAATCCCGGCCGCTCTGAATGCCGCATCATCAATCTTGTCCGACGTAGGATATTGCCTTGTCAGTTGATTGTATTTGTCCAAAGCTACTCGCAATAAATTCTCATCTACAATAAGAGCCGGTCCCCTGGCAACTTTCTCAAGTTTGCACGCCTCATCATACAAATAGTTTGCCTCGCTAATTGAGTCCTTCGCTTTCAAATTGGGCCCGGCCACACCTGCCTCAATAATGTATTTATATTGCGGTACCTCATTGAGTTTCTCCAGCTCGTCTTCAGCCCATCCCAGTTTCATATTGTTGCCCGTTTTCTTATAATGCGCCACGAGCGATTCAAGATATTGTCGATATGCCAAACGGTTGGCAACTACATGCTCAATAATATCGGCCTCGCCGGCCTCAACCACCGAAACAACTTTCATCGGGCTTGATAAAAGCTGCGACTTCCCGCTATCAACTCCGTAGCAACCCACCAGCACATTCAAGGAAATTATCAGTAATATACTTAGAATTGTCTTTGCCATAACGGCCTCCTTTCGATTAGTCACAATTACCAATTACCAATTATCAATTATATAGTTACTCGTCAAGAACAAACATTGAAAAAATATCTCCTCGCTTCAAGGATTTCCTCTTCGGCGCAATTGTCGTAGGCTGCCTCCCGCTAACAAACCTGCAAAACCATAAACAGTATGGCCCAAACCCGCCAAATAACTTACTACACCCTGCGGGCTTCTGGCCAAACGACATTCCGCACAGGCACGAATGTGTTCGATACATTATTAGCAACGTTTGTCAGGCACCGCTCTAAAGTAATTAAAAAACCGTTTAAAAAAACAAAAGAAGGATAATATCGTAACAAAAGCGTAACATTTATAACATAGAGTAAAACTTGCTGAATTATTCGCTTTATTGCAGGTGTTATTATAGATAAAAAACTTGAAAACTAAAATAGATGATAATAAACCCATAAAGAGGAAAAACATATAATCAAAGGAGAAAAAAATGAATAAAGTTAATTTACAAAAAACATCTGTGGCTTTCTTGTTTTGTCTGCTGATTGCTACTATGGGTTGCTGCTGCACGGACGGCTGCGACGAGCTGAAGGCGAAATATGAAAAGATAGTACATCTCTCAGCCCCTATGTCACCAAGCAGCCTCTTCGAGGCTCAAACCCACAATGGCCATATCAACATCACCGGTTCCGATGTCACCGAGTGCAATCTCACAGCAACAATTACAACAAAGGCAGACACCGAAGAAAACGCTCAAAAGCTCGCCGAAGAAGTAACTGTAGAGCTTGTTCCTTCCGGCAATACTCTCACGGTAAAAATAGAAAAACCCAAACTTACTAAGAACAGACACGTCAGCGTCAGCCTTGATGTAACCGTTCCTAACAAGACCAGCACCGACATCACCACACACAACGGCGCTCTAAGAATCAAAAATTTAGACGGCCAAATTAAAGGCACAACACATAATGGCAAGGTCACTGCAGAAAAAATCTCAGGAACAACCGAGCTTAAAACGCATAATGGAGAAGTAGACTGCAAAGATGTTACAGGCAATACTCAGCTTCAAACACACAACGGCTCAGTAACTTGCAAAGATGTCTCAGGCGACATGAGCCTTTGTACTCACAACGGCGGCGCAAAGGCTTTTTACTCCGAAACCGCACCATCTGTATGCAATGTATCAATGGTCACCCACAACGGCGGTGTCAATTTAACCACGCCGCCGAATTTCTCGGCCAAAGTCGAAGCCTCGACGCACAACGGCTCAATAAATACTGATTTACCGATAACTGTAACCGGAAAGCTGACAAGGAGAAAACTCGCTGGAACAATCGGAACAGGCCAGGGAAAACTCTATCTCGAAACGCACAACGGCTCAATAAATATAAAATAAGTAATAAACCGGATACAGAATCCCTAATTTGGAGAAACAAAAAAATGAAAAAATATGCTCTAAAAAAATACGTTGTATCGTTCTTACTTTGTCTACTGTTAGTAACTGCTTTTTCCGTCGGTTGTGTCATAAATGACAATTGCAAAGCCAAATACGAAAAAACCGAAAAATTATCAGCACCTCTTGAACCAGGAAAAACCTTAGAGCTCGAAAACAACGTAGGTAAAATTATAATTACCGGCGCAAATGTTAAGCAATGCAGTGTCACCGCAACAATTATAGCAAAAGCACCAACGCAAGAAGAGGCCGAGAAACTTGCTGAAGAAATCCGGATAAAACTGCAGCCTAACGGTGATAAACTTTACATCAAAGTGGAACAGCCCTCTAATAAATCCAAACAGTCAATAAATATTGGTTTCGATATAACTGTGCCGAAAGAAACTGCTTTGAATCTCGCGACAGATGTCGGGGAAATCAACATCACCAATATCACCAACCCAATAAAAGCTGAAACAGACGTCGGGGCCGTATCCTGCAAAGAAATCACAGGTGACATCGATATCAATACAGACGTTGGTGAAGTAAAAGTCCTCTATTCAAATGCCGCTCCGGCTGTTTGTAACGCAAGCATCGAAACCGATATCGGCACGATCGACTTTACTGCTCCGCCAAACCTTTCCGCCAAGGTGGATTTCTCAACAAATATCGGTGCGATAGAAACAGACCTGCCGCTGGAGATAAAAGGCATGCTCGGTAAAAAATCAAACGGCACAATCGGAAAAGGCGAAGGACAGATAACTCTAAAAACCAACATCGGCTCAATAGAAGTAAAATAACGAGAACGATTACCCGGCATTAACTTGCAATTGAGGAAAAATATGTTATTACATTTGATGAGTTTGCATGATTAAGGCCGACAATCTTACAAAGCGATACGGCAGCACCGCTGCTCTGGACGATGTTAGCTTCGAGGTTCAAAGAGGTGAAACTTTTGGTCTACTCGGGCCAAACGGAGCCGGAAAAACTACCACAATTCAACTGCTTTGCGGCCTGCTTAAACCAAATAGCGGAACGGTCACACTTGACGGCAAAACCGACCCGACTCTGATTGAGGTTCGTTTATCTCTGGGGATGGTTCCGCAAACATTGGCCGTTTACGAGGAACTTTCTGCCGAGGAAAACCTGCGTTTCCTCGGCAGGATATATGGTTTAAGCGGTAGAAAATTAAAAGAGCAGGTCAACAACTGCCTTGAAATAGCAGGCCTGGCACAGCGCAGAAAAGAGCGAGTCTCCAAATACAGCGGCGGAATGAAACGCCGGCTTAATATGGCCTGTTCCCTCTTACACGAGCCAACGCTTTTACTGCTCGATGAACCAACTGTCGGAGTTGACCCGCAGTCCCGAAATTCGATATTCGACACCATCGAAAATATGAAAAAACAAGGCAGGACGATTATCTATACAACGCACTATATGGAAGAAGCCGAGCGACTTTGCGACAGGGTGGCGATTCTCGACCACGGCAAAATTCTCGATATGGGCACCGTCCACAATCTCATCGTTAAACACGGCGGACCATCCCGTATTGAGGCCGAATTCGAAAAAGACGTTTCAGACCTCGATAAAATAAAACAGTTCATCGGAAACAAAAACATACAACTCGAAGATAAGAAGATTCGATTCGAGACTCCCAAGGCTATGGAATCCCTAGCGATGCTGAACCGAAGCGACATACATTTTAAGTCACTGAAGGTCGAGACGCCCAATCTTGAAGATGTTTTTCTGAACCTGACAGGACGGAGGCTTAGAGACCAATGAAGAAAGTGCTAATCCTCGCTTTCAAAGACCTCAAAGTGCTGCTAAGCAGTAAAGGCAACATCTTCTGGGTGTTCGGCTTCCCTGTCATGTTCGCCCTCTTCTTCGGTGCTATATATTCCGGCTCCGGCGATGGGCCGTCCGGCATAAGAATAGCCGTAGTTAATGAGGACCAGTCCGACTTTTCAGCCTCCTTCATATCGAAGCTGCAGTCCGACGAAGCGCTGGAAATACTCAGTTTAAGCCGCGATGAAGCTATCGAACAGATAAGAAAAGGCAAAATAGCTGCCGCTGTCGTTATCAAAAAAGGCTTCGGCGACGGTTTAGAAGCCCTCTTTGATAGCGATGAACCGAAACTGGAGATAGCATCAGACCCATCGCGAAAAATGGAAGCCGGATACCTGCAGGGACTCCTTGCCAAGGCACAATTTGAAGCCCTCAGCGATAATTTCACCGACCGTAACTGGATGCGCCGCCAGATTGCACTCTGGAAAGATGAGGTCAAAGAGGATAACGACGTCGATTCGAAACAGGCAAAGCTGTTATTTAACTTCTTTGACGCCTACGACACTCTCTTAAAGGATGTCAATGACCAGGAATACAACTCGGCCTTCAACGGCGAAATATTAAACTTTAACCAACTGGACGTTAACAGAGAATACAATGGCCCTATCACAGCGTTCCAGATTACTTTTCCACAGGCCCTGCTCTGGGGTATTCTCGGCTGCACCGCAACCTTCGCAATTTCTATCGTCCAGGAGCGCACGAAAGGAACCTTCGAGCGCCTGCGGGTCGGCCCGATTGGACGTGCACATATACTCGGCGGAAAAGGCCTGGCCTGTTTCATAACTTGTGTCCTTATAGCCTGCACTCTGTTTGCCGCCGCAAAATTAATCTTCAAAATGCCCGTAGGCAGTCTGCCCCTTTTCGTTATGGCGGCTTTATGCACTCTGTTATGTTTCGTCGGCCTTATGATGTTTATATGTACGCTGGGACGCACCGAGCAAAGCGTCGGCGGCGCAGGATGGGCCGTCCTTATGATTATGGCTATGATCGGCGGAGGAATGATTCCGCTCGCCTTTATGCCGACCTGGCTCCGCCCCTTCAGCCACGTCAGCCCCGTGAAATGGGGTATATTCGCTCTCGAAGGAGCCATCTGGCGCAAATTCACCACTTTAGATATGATAACCCCCTGCCTGATTTTACTCGCAATCGGAACCGCCGCTTTCGGTTTGGGCGTCTTTATGCTCCGAAGACAGGATAAATGACTTTAAAAATTGTCATTCCCGCCACGGCACCCTGGCCTCTTTGTACAGATACAACCGGTCTCGAATCTCCCGGGCCTGCTCCTCTCTACCCGCATCCTCGGCTTGCTTTATCGCCTGGCCAGCTGTCTCAATAGCCTCGGCGAACTTGCCGTCTGAGGCATAAGCAGCAGCTAAGATATCAAGCGGCCCCGGCTGGCGATGGTTTGTAAGATCGCAAGCTTTCTTCGCAAGACGAATCGCTTCGTCGGGATTCTGCAGTTCCGTATTTTCGGTCGTGGCTAAAATCCAGGATAGCCTTTGCAGCGCTTGCAGATGCTCTGGTTCAAGCTCCAATAGCTCGTGATAGTTTCTAATTGCTGCCTCCGGCTGGTTGAGTTGGTCATATAAAAGAGCAAGGTCAAAATATACTTTGGCTCTGTTTTCTATGTCTTCCAAAACGGTCAATCCCTCGTTCAAACAAGCCGCGGCTTCATCGGACTTTCCTTGCTGTAGAAGCGCTTTACTGAGGTTCTTGCGCAACAGAACGCTTTCGGGCCTGACTCGTAGTGCCTTTCGATATTCGTCGATGGCATGGTCAAACTGCCCTGAAAGCCCATAACAGACTCCACGCTGATTGTGATACTCCGCCAGGTCACTATGATAGGCAACGGTGGGACGTCCTGCGAATATGTAAAGTGCAATATAAACGAAAAGCCACCCAAGCACACCGCGCATATCATTTTTCCCAAGCAATCCGACGGTTTGGCATAAACCGTACGCGCCGAACAGAAGAAGAAACGGTATAACAGGAACACGATATCGCCCCGCGACGAAGAAAGGTAAATATGAGATAAAATACGTGATAATAAAAAGCAGAATCAGCACCGAAATTTCAAATTGTTTTTGGGTTACCGTTGCGAATGCTTTTTTTTCTCTGAATTGCTTTTTGCAACCGGAAAAAAATTGTACAAATCCCACTACAGCCAATGTTATAACCATTGGGAAGCCGGGAAGATAACGAAGCGTCAGTGAATTCGCCTTTTCGCATTGCACCTCTTTGTTGTTGGACACTTCCATCGGCCCCCAGAAAAGCGCGGCCTTTATTGCCATAAGTTTCAGAACTCTTTTAGGATTCTGCCTGATATAATCGACTGCTCTTCGTGCGAAATAGGCAGACACCTCCGAGGGTTTCATCTCTCTGCCCTCCAACAACCCAACACCGCGCACTATCCGGGGATAGTCGGAACTTCTCCAGCCGCTCCTGCCAAGGCCGGTAATTTCTTCCATTACGGGCAGGTACGGCGAAAAGCCGTTGGACTTCTCATTGTTGCCGATGTATAAATTTATTCCCGCGTTTGAAGTTATGAACACAAAGTCGTGCGCCACGATGTAGTTGCGGATAGTAACGGGACAGATAACCAGCACCGCGCCAAGCGCAAATCCCAGCCAGCTTGCAAATGTGCCTTTACGTCTCTCTCTTCGCCTGGCTGTCCACCAGAACCACCACAAGACCGCGGGAGAGAACAATAAAATATTCGGAGACCCAATTGCAAACAGCCCCAGACAGACCCCTCCCGCAAAAGCCCATCCCG
>CAZDQP010000024.1:0-25217 GCA_964507485.1 uncultured Pirellulales bacterium
GAATGTTCGGTCCGACCCCTCTGCAGCTTGTCTATGATGTAGCTCATAATATGGTCAGGCTTGAAAACCACAAAGGTAAGCCTCTTTGGGTTCACCGGAAAGGCGCCACACGTGCATTCGGACAACAACGTATGACTGGCACTATTTTCGAAAAAACGGGACAGCCTATAATAATCCCTGGCTCAATGGGAACAGCAAGTTTTCTTCTCGTTGGAACAGGAAATTCTGAAGAATCTTTGAACTCGGTAAACCATGGAGCAGGCAGAGTAATGAGTCGAACCGCAGCACGTGGGAAATCTCGCAAAGGTAAAATCATCACCTCCCCACTTATAAGCGACGACCAGTTCAAACGCAGCATGAAAGGTATAAAGCTCATCACTGCTGATAAACATAAAATAAAGGAAGAAGCACCGGACGCATATAAAGACATCGATGAAGTTGTGCGAATTGTAATCGAATGTGGCTGGGCAAAGGCCGTTGCTCGAATGGTTCCTTTGGCCGTCTTAAAGGGCTGATATTCTTTCCTGTCCGTTCTAACATCTTGACAATTTAGTAAAGTATAAATCCCAAAATTATTTTTTCCCTGTAAAAATACTGTGAAAAAGATTAGTATACTATCGTTCATGCTGTTCATTAATGTCAGAGAATAACGGCTATGCTGATAATAGTCTCAAACAGGTTGCCCATAAATGTTACAAAACACTCGAACACTTTACGCTTCCAGCCAAGTGTAGGCGGTTTGGCGACAGGATTATCCTCGCTCCGCGAATCTCATAAAAGTTGCTGGGTAGGCTGGCCTGCTATCGCTACCGATAAAATTACCGAACAAGAAAAAAAACAAATTTCAGACCAACTAAAAGAACAAAATTGGTGTCCTGTTTTTCTTTCTGCAAAGGACATTCGAAATTATTATGACGGCTTTTGCAATAAAACCATTTGGCCGCTCTTTCACTATTTCCCTTTATACACTGTGTATGAAAACCGCTACTGGAAGGCCTATACACAGGTTAATGAAGCTTTCTGCGATGCCGTTTTAAAAATTGCCGGCCCCAATGACCAAATCTGGGTTCATGACTATCAACTAATGTTGCTCCCAGAACTCATACGAAGGCAACTGCCAAATGCGCAAATTGGTTTCTTTCTTCACATACCCTTTCCATCTTTTGAGATGTTTCGACTTCTGCCATGGCGCAAAAGAATCCTCAATGGCTTGCTTGGTGCAGATTTGATAGGATTCCATACTTACGACTATGTGCGGCATTTTCTCAGCAGCAGTGCCCGAATAGTAGGTACCGAGCACTCAATGGGTTCACTAACAATAGGTGACAGGATTGTAAAAATAGATGCATTCCCGATGGGGATTAATTATAACAAATACTCAAGTTCGGCAGAGGACCCAAAGGTCAAAAAAGGATTAACCGCAATTCGCAAAAAAGTAAGTGAGAGAAAAATAATCATATCCATCGATAGATTAGACTACACCAAGGGAATTGTTCAGAGACTCGAAGCATTCGACTTGTTTTTGTCACAGAATCCAGAGTACAAGGGAAAGGTCACTCTGATACTTGTAGCAGTCCCCTCTCGCACAGGTGTTGAGGACTATATGGAATTGCGAAACAGGCTCGAGGGTCTTGTAGGCAGGATCAACGGGGAACACGGTACTATTGGCTGGATGCCTGTATGGTATCTGTATCGTTTCCTTCCATTTGAAAGAATCACCGCTCTGTACAATATTGCCGATGTAGCCCTGGTGACACCTTTGAGGGATGGGATGAACTTGATATCTAAGGAATTCATCGCGACGAAAACAGAAGGAAGGGGCGTTTTAATTCTCAGCGAGATGGCTGGAGCCGCGAGTGAACTGGGTGAAGCCATTATAGTAAACGCCCATAATAAGCAGGCAATTATCGATGCGATGAAAGAGGCCCTTGAAATGCCCGTAGAAGAACAAATCGAGCGGAATAGACTAATGCAAAAAAGACTTTCACGCTATACTGTTACAAGATGGGCTCACGATTTTATGGAAAGTCTTTCCGAAGCAAAAAGACTCCAGCAAAAACTTTCCGTCTGCAGACTTGCTAAACCTATTAGGGAAAAATTATTCAATGAGTATAATAAAAGTGCAAAACGATTATTCCTGCTTGACTATGATGGAACGCTCGTAAGTTTTGCCGGTAGACCGGAAAAAGCCACCCCCGATAAAGAACTTTTTGCTCTATTGCAGCCACTTGCTGCAGATCCTAAGAATGAAGTCATAGTAATCAGTGGTAGAGATAAAACTACTTTGCACTCCTGGCTGGGTAACCTTAATGCTTCGTTAATCGCTGAACACGGGGCCTGGATTAAAGAAAAATCCCTTGACTGGCGCGTGATAGAGCCGCTACGAAACGATTGGAAACAAACAATAAGACCTATTCTTGAACTATACACCGACAGAACCCCCGGCTCATCTGTTGAGGAAAAGGATTTTTCATTAGTCTGGCACTTCCGCAAGTCAGATATGGAACTGGCCTATCTCAGGACACAAGAACTTAGAGATGCTATTTTGAGTCTGACAGCAAACCTGGGCATCGGTGTGTTTGAAGGCAGTAAAATACTTGAAGTTAAGAACATTGGTATTAATAAAGGACAGGCCGCAAAATTGTGGATATCTAAGCGAAAATGGGACTTTATCTTCGCAGCGGGCGATGATTTCACCGATGAGGATTTATTTGCAGTATTGCCTGAGAGCGCATATTCGATTAGAGTAGGATACGGTATTTCAAAGGCACGGTTCAATTTGGATTCAGTAAATGAGCTTAGGTTGTTAATTGAGGAACTAATCAAAAAATGAAATTCTTTAAGGAGATAATATGTTAAGAGTCGAAGATTTCCGTCATACAGTGCCCGATAAAACATTGGCCGAAATTTATGCCAGAGCCAGGAAACTCTATGGCAAACACATTGTTCATCTCAATGCCACGTACCAAGGTGGTGGTGTTGCGGAGATTCTTTACTCTCTTGTTCTGTTGATGAACGACGTCGGCATAAACACCGGCTGGCGAATACTGCATGGAAGCCAGGAGTTTTTTGAGATTACAAAAAGCTTTCACAACGCGCTACAAAGTGCACAGCTGAATCTCTCCGAAAGAAAGAAACGGATATATCTCCAGGTCAACGAGCATTTCTCAAAGTTTACACATCTTTACCATGATTGCGTTATCATCCACGACCCTCAGCCGCTTTCGCTGATAAGGTCTTATAGAAAATGCCAACCCTGGATATGGCGATGTCATATAGACCTGACTGAACCACACGAAAAGCTATGGGATTTTCTGAAAGGTTTTTTACTCAAATACGACCAAATTGTCTTTTCAAGTGAGAAATACTTCAAGAAGGACCTGCCCATAGACCAGAGACTTATGTTCCCTGCCATCAATCCTCTCACCCCGAAAAATAAGGACATCAGCGAGAAAACCATACTCGAGCATATAACTGGAGTCGGCATACCTACGGACAAACCAATAATTACTCAGGTCTCCAGGCTTGACCCGTGGAAGGACCCGGAGGGCGTAATAGATGTGTTCAATCTCGTAAAGGAAAAAGTCGATTGCAGATTGGTCTTCTGTTATAATGTGGCCAGCGACGACCCGGAAGGCCTAAAAATGTACAACAAGGTACGGCGTAAAGCCGATAAGCTACTCAAAAAAAATGATATCCTGTTTGTTGTTGGAAACAATGAAACTTTAGTAAACGCAATTCAAAAGTATTCCAAAGTCATAATTCAAAAGTCCACAAGGGAAGGATTTTGCCTTTCCGTCACTGAAGCACTTTGGAAAAAAACGCCTGTCGTAGCATCCAATGTAGGGGGCATACCTATGCAAATCGAAGATGGCAAAAATGGCTTTTTGCTTGAACCAAAAGATACAAAAGGATTTGCTGATAGAATCATACATCTTTTGAAAAACCCTAAAGAAAGCGAAAATCTGGGTCAGCAGGCGAGAGAAACCGTTAGGGAGAAATTCTTAATAACCCGTTTGCTTTCTGACTATCTGTATATGCTAAATTCCATAATTGCCAAATAGCAAAGGAGACCTTTTTAAGATGAATGATATGCAGGTAAATATTTGGTCGCTTTGGTTCCTGGGCGGACTTCTACTGGCAGGTGTAATAGGTCATTTACTTGTTTACAGAATTTTGCTCATGCTTACCAGGCATACTAAAAGCATAGTAGATAATCTGTTCATTAAATACTGCTACCGACCTTTGCAGTGGATTGTTATATTGTTAGTTATACGCATGGTTCTACCTGCAGTGTTGTCCGAAGAATACCTCCCCACTGCAAAACATGTGCTTAGCCTGTTGTTAATAGGTTTTGTTTCATTGTTGTTCATAAAGTCGGTCTACATTTTTAATGAATATATCTTCAGTCGTTTTGATATTGATGTGAAAGATAATCTCAGGGCAAGGAAAATTTGTACTCAGTTAAACGTTTTGAAGCGGATAGTAATTATCATAGTGTCCATTTTTGCCTTGGGCACTATGTTGATGACATTCGAGAAAGTTCGCCAGCTTGGTACAACTATCTTAGCCTCAGCCGGAATTGTCGGCATAGTCGTTGGTATGGCTGCTCAACGAACGATTGGAACTTTCATAGCTGGCCTTCAGATAGCTTTTACTCAACCTATCCGCATCGATGATGTAGTTATCGTGGAAAATGAGTGGGGACGAATTGAAGAAATAGCTTTAACCTATGTTGTTGTGAAAATCTGGGATATGAGACGCTTAATCGTACCGATAACTTATTTCATCGAAAAGCCCTTCCAAAATTGGACCCGAGTCACAGCAGATTTGTTAGGTACTGTGTACATTTATGTTGATTATACGGTCTCTGTCGAAGCTCTCAGGATTGAGCTTCAAAGAATCCTAAAGGATTCCGAACTGTGGGATGGCAAGGTATGTGTACTACAGGTAACCAACACTTCTGAACACGCACTCGAACTAAGGGCTCTTATGAGCGCCCCAGATGCATCAACAGCATGGAGTCTTCGGTGCAGCGTCAGAGAAAAATTGGTCGATTTTATACAGAAAAATTATCCAGAAAGTTTGCCCAAAATGCGGGCCTCGCTTCAGCAGTTTCCTCAAAAATAGATTACTCTATGGCAGATATTATCGCACCCAGAAACATGACTACTTTAATAATCTTGAAAGGTCAAAGCTCTCCCGTAAAACTCCATTCCTAAAATTATTTTTTCTCTGTTAAATCACAATAAAAATTATTATTATACCGTTACAGTATCTATAGTTTTTGCCGGTATCTGAAAATTTAATTCATTTGGGAAGATAAAAATGACTTCCACAAAACGATTTGTCAAAAACAAAAAACTAAAAACCGCCGAATTCATAGTCTGGCTTTCAGTTTTTACAACTTCCTTTACTGTATTTACTTACATCACTGGTTGCAAAAAGGTTCCGCCTAAACTCGCCAATAAAGAGCCCACGACTGTTTCTTTCTCCGACAAGTGCGCTATCATACTGGAGAGCTACGTCAACGATGAGGGGATGGTCGATTATAAAACACTAAAGCGCAAAAAACTGCAGCTTTACCAACTCCTCGATGAATTCGCTAAACTTGGCCCAAATGTTTACGATTCCTGGTCTAAAGAGGACAAAATCGCCTTCTGGCTCAACGCATACAATATAAAAATGCTCGATATAATTGTTAATAATTATCCCATCGAGTCATCGCGAATACTTCGTGTTTTATGGGGGCCTTACAGTATCAGGCACATCAAAGGCATATGGGACCAAAACAAATTTATCGTCATGAACGAAGAATTCACCCTTAAAGAAATTGAACAGCGGTTTTTCCGGAAAGAGTTTGATGAACCTCGGGTATTCTTCGCCATATCCTACGCCAGTTTCTCCAGCCCTTCTTTGCGTAATGAGCCGTATTATGGAAAACAACTTTACAAACAGTTAGATGACCAGGCCAGAAAATTTCTGTCCAGTCCACTTGCATTCAAGATAGACAGGAGAAAGAAAATCGTCCATCTTTCCACCATCTTTCATTCAACTTGGTTCGGTAAAGAATTCGTCTCGAAATACGGCACAGACAAAAAATTTAAAGACCAGCCACCACACATACGGGCAGTTTTAAACTTCGCCACAAAGTATATCCCTAAACAGGATGTGTTCTTCCTCGAAACAGAGAATTATTCTGTTAAGTATCTAACATACAACTGGACACTTAACGATTCAACGATAACTAATAGTCTATGAAAAATCGTAATCAACAAACTACTTAAAGGAAAACTCACAAATGGCAAAAAAACCAATCCACAGCAATCCTCATTGTGACACTAACAAATACTTTTTTACAAGCGAGTCTGTGACTATGGGGCATCCCGATAAAGTTGCCGATCATATATCGGATTCGATCCTTGACGCAATGCTCGCTCAGGACCCAAAAAGCAGGGTTGCCTGTGAAACTCTTGTTAAAGATGCAGCGGTTATAGTTGCCGGCGAAATCACTTCTAATGCCATTGTGGATATCCCAGCGGTTGTTCGCAAAACAATCAAAAAAATCGGCTACAACGACCCCGCCATTGGTTTTGATGCAGAAAACTGTTCGGTTATCGTGATGGTTGGCAAGCAAAGCCCGGACATTTCCCAGGGTGTAACAGAAGGTAAAGGACTTCATAAAAAACAGGGTGCAGGCGACCAGGGGCTGATGTTCGGTTATGCCTGCCATGAAACACCACAGCTTATGCCTATGCCCATACAACTCGCACACGCCATAACCACCCGACTGGAACAAATGCGACAAAATAAAAAGCTTGCCTGGTTACGACCGGATGGAAAAAGCCAGGTTACTGTAGAGTATGAAAATAATAAACCGAAACGAATTCACACCGTTGTTGTCGCAGCTCAGCATGACCCATTCATAACCTACAAGCAACTGCGAAAGCAGATAATAGAAAAAGTCGTACTGCCGGTTTTGCCTAAACGCCTCGTGGACAAAAAAATCATATACCATATTAACCCAACTGGAAAATTCGTAATAGGTGGCCCCAAAGGTGACTGCGGCCTGACAGGAAGAAAAATTATCGTCGATACCTACGGCGGCAGAGGAAGCCATGGCGGTGGAGCTTTCAGCGGGAAGGATCCAACTAAAGTTGACAGGACCGCAAGCTATATGGCCAGATACATCGCCAAAAATATCGTCGCCGCCGGGCTCGCCGACCACTGTGAAGTACAACTGTCTTACGCCATTGGAGTAGCTGAACCGGTTTCCGTCCTCATAGATACTGAAGGTACCGCCAAAACCAGTGAGAAAAAAATAAGTCAAATCGTAAGAAAACTATTCCCGCTGACTCCAAGGGAAATGATTCAATATCTGAAACTCGCAAGGCCTATTTTTGCTGAAACCTCACACGGAGGACATTTCGGTAGAACAGGCCCGAATTTTACCTGGGAAAAAACCGATATGGTCCAAAAGCTTCGCAAAGCCGCCGGACTCAAAGCGAAAAAATAGTAAAAATCCTTTAACTTGCCATATCTACTGCATGCAATCTGTCAGTGCACGTAAACGCTGTATGTATATCCCAGTTGTGTACTTTCGCCTGCCTTCAAGTCAATTGTCCAGATGAGTTTCTTAACGGGATTTACTCGTTTTAGTCCCTTTGCCAGTGTCTCAACTTTGGCTTCTGGCCGTGACAGCTTTACTTCTCCCGAAAGTTTTTTATTAATCTCGAGGGTTATCTGTTCGGATTTAAAATTGGTAATAGTGAGTTTGCCTTCTATCGTTACCAGGTCATATGAAGTATTATAAAAAGTAGCTGCGTTGCGTACCCTGTTGGTTTCATACTCTCCCTGTTCGGCCTTAACGCTCACCGCCTGCGTGATTTTAAGTGTCGTTTTACCTTTCGGTGGAGTGTAAAATAAGGTATCCTGTCCGAGAATGACACCCTCTTTTATCGTTTCAGCCGGCGCGGTGGTCCATGGAATTTTCGTGGTGTTTTCCATCCGCAGACAGTGCCATACCTCTTCCGGCTTTTCTTCTTCTCTGTTGTTGCGATTATAATAGTAACGGTCTTCCCGGTCGATATAATCCGGTATATCCCATGTGTAAATATGCTTATATGGCACTGATTCAGTAAATAAAGGAAGGTATCCAACTTCTTTCTTAGCCAATTTCACATGCTCCACCGGGTAGAGAAATAAATCTTCTGCTGTCTTGCCTGCTTCAGCAGTGCTGTATGTCGGCATTATACCGGAAGAGTCGCCCTCATATCTGGCGCTTTGTCTCATTACATTCATTGATACTTGTGGACCCCAACGCTGCTGATTTTCGGTTCTTATAAGCGATTGCAAAAACTGCGACAGGTTTTCTTTTAAAAACAGCGGACTGAATACATCGGAAAACTGCAGATGGGGAAATCCTGTTATCAGCTGAACTGTAACATTGTCGAGGTCACATGCCTCGTTTATTACTGTAGCTTTAGCTGATATCCTTGCCTCCTGATTATTTCCAATGTCGACAATATAGCTCGGCGCCCATGTTATGCCCTTTGCAAGATAACTGATAGTAATCTTTTCACCGCCGGCAGATTTTCTCAGCCTTACTTCGAGTTGTATAGATTTCTTTTTGCTGGTAATTGTTTTTTCTGCCTCGCCTTCTAGGAATCGGATTCTTTTAATTTGTTGGCAGTCCAAAGCAACCTCGCCCGCATCAGTCTCAAGTATAACTAAAGAAGAAGTTGCTGTAGGACTGCTGTAAGATTGACCGCTGTAATTCCATCCGTAGTTATATCCATAAGGATAGTTACGGTTTCTACTGTAACCCCACGTCCCGGGTCCATAAGGGTTGGGTTCCTCCCCCAAACGGTCTTCCGCAACGTAACTCAATATACCGCTTATTAACACCTCATCTTTATCAAATGAATAAAGGCCCACCTCCACTTTCTTGCCTAAATTCGCTTTAAGCAGTTCTCTGACTAATATCACTTCTGCCGATTCTTCAAGTTCTATTTCCCTCGTAACAAGGCTTTCCACCTGGACTTTTGACGGATACGCAACCCAGAATGTCCCGTAAGAAGCTGCCAAAGAAGGTGTAAAACTGAACGTGTCCTTTTTCTTCGGGCAGGTTACTTCGGACGTGAAAAACCCCAAACCGTTTTTGAAAAGTGCTGCCTGCAGCAGCTTTTCCTCTGTCTGTTTTACCTCTTTTCCTGAGGCGGTAAAAGTGGAATTGGCAGCGATAGCTGAAATTGCCAGAAACAGTGGAAAAAGCGATTTTTTATAACCTTCCATAGTTAAAACCTCCACATAATGTCGTCAAAAATCTAGTTTATCCTGTTAATCCGCTTGGATATAAGGAGATACTAAATAATCGTCACTACCCCCCAGATGTGTTTAAAGTTTTAACTATATTATGTTTTTTATGTAAAAATCACACATTTACGCATATTAAGGATGCAAACTTAATGCTTAAAATGTCTCTTGCCGGTAAATACCATCGATATCCCGTGCTTATCCGCACATGTGATAACTTCTTCATCTTTATTAGAACCTCCCGGTTGAACTATACAAGCCACTCCCGTTTTTGCAGCATTTTCAACGTTATCCGGGAACGGGAAAAATGCATCCGATGCTAATGCAGCCCCTTTCGCCTCATCGCCGGCTCGTTTAAACGCAATCAGCCCTGACTCAACTCGATTCATCTGTCCGGCCCCAACACCCAAAACCTTTTTATCCTTAACCAGCACAATCGTATTGCTCTTAGTATGCTTGGCTACAAGCCACGCAATTCGTAAATCCTCAAGCTGTTCTTTTGTAGGCTTCGCTTTTGTCGGATACTTCAATACTTCCGGTTCCCATCCCACCAAATCTCTCTGTTGTAACAGTAACCCACCAACAATATAGCGAACATCAAATTCACCACAATCAATCTTGGTACTATCAATTGCCCCAGTTGTCATTAATCGAACCCTGTTACCCCAACTCTTCAATGTCCTGATTATTTCAATCGCATCCGGATCAAACTCTGGCGCAATAATCATCTCGGCAAAAAATCCGCCGGCGCCTCTGGCCTTACCGAATCTGCTGTATGATTCCATAACCATCCTGGCTAGTTCGGCATCCATTTTTCTGTTCAGCGCAACGATACTCCCGAATGCACTTATAACATCACCTTCGTACGCCTTTCGATATGCTTGGCATATATCATCATCGACCGCACATCCACACGGATTAAGGTGCTTTACAACAACCGCCGCTGGCTCCGAGAATTCCTTCACTAACTCAAAAGCTGCATCTGCATCTAAAAGATTATTAAAGCTGATTCCCGTCGAAACTTCCGCTATATCGGCGCTGCTGACCGATGTCTCACCACTCTTCGGCAATTTATAAAACGCTGCGCTCTGATGCGAATTTTCACCGTAACGCAATTCACGGTCTTTTCTAAGGGCTATTGAAATCCTCTCCGGATATTTAACATCTGCTTTGCCGTTAAGATACTTCGCAATTGCAGCATCGTATGATGCTGTTAACCCGAAGGCGACCCTCGCAAAATCGCTGCGAAGCTTCTCACTAACAGCACCCTTGTTTACCTTCATTTCCTCAATGACCTTGTCATACTGTTCCGGCTCAGTAACAACTGTTACAAATCTGTGGTTCTTCGCTGCCGAACGAATCATGCTCGGCCCGCCGATATCTATATTTTCAATCGCCTCTTCCAATGTACAGCCAGCTTTGGCAATTGTCGCTTCAAACGGGTAAAGATTCACACAGACCAAGTCTATCGGCTCAATACTATGTTTCTTCATTGCTGCCATGTGTTCGTTCTTATCGCGAAGACCTAGCAAGGCCCCGTGTATCTTCGGATGAAGCGTCTTGACCCTCCCGTCCATCATCTCCGGAAAACCCGTAACTGATTCAATACCGATTACACTCACGCCCGCTTCGCTCAGTTTCTTGGCTGTGCCCCCAGTGCTCATTATTTTCACTCCCATCTCGCCGAGCTTCTTTGCAAAATCAACAACACCTCTCTTTTCAGAAACACTTATCAACGCTGTCCTAATTTTCACATCCATATGTACTTCTTCCTTTTCATTAAAAACTTTCAAATGACAATATGTAGTTTACGTATCTTACCGCGCCTCCAGATGTGCCGGAATAAAACGAATCACCATTCAATACTTAATTGGGCTTAAACAGGCAATCCGTCCGTCTTTATCTGCAACATAGATTTTTGAATCCACAACATTGGCCGCATACCTCGAAACTCCCGACGAATCTACTGAATATACCTGCCTTGCCTTCTTATTGTCCATAACTACTAATGTACCTGCCCTCGTAATCACATAAGACTTACCGTCAGCCTCTGCTAATAAGTCAACCCCCTCGCTAAGCTGCCACAAAAGTTTGCCGCTTTTTTTATCTATCGCCGATAAACCTTCATCACTAACATATTGATAAACCATATTCTCTGTAACATGAGGACCTTTCTCAAGCATTGCCCCCGTCTGGTACTTCCAAATAAGCTCGCCCGTCGTTGCATTAAGCTTATAAATATTCGTATCCTTACTGGCGACGTACAACGATTCATTATCTTTTATAATAGGCCTTGCAACACTATCAGCAGCATTAAATTGCCATAACCGCTTGGACCTGTCTGCTGTAATACTTACCACATCACCGGCAGTGGTAGCAAAAAATACAGAATTCTCATCTGCAACAACCGAAGTAATCATCGAATCACTCTCAGCAGCCGTTTCAAAAACCTGGACCTTGTCTTTCGAACGTAATGCATGTATTCGCTTGTCAGTACCTGCAATATAAAAATTCAACTCGTTGCGGACGGCCGGACAAGCTGCTATGAACCTCAAACGTTTAGCTCTGCGCTTCATCCCGGAATCCGGATCAATCTCAACTAGCCTGTTGCCTGCTACAGCAAAAAGTCCATCCTTATATAGACCAAACCCGATTACCGGAAAACCGCTCTCTGCAATAGACACGCCGAATATCATATTGCCTTTTTCTCTGTTTAGACTACACATAAAATTCCGGTCGGAAAGCCCATAGATACGATTGCCAAGAATAAACAACCGCTCTAAACGCTCCCCCTTCTTTATTGGCAGCTTGTTCTCCCACAATATTCGCAGCTCGGCCCGTTTAAGTAACTCCGGAGAAACAAGATGCTCCAAATCACCATCTACAGCTATACCTTCTGGAGCAATACAGAATACCAAAATACTCACCGCCAAAATTAAACTGCATCGCGACATCTTACTTGCCCTCACAAAAAAATTTTACTTTTCACCTTTTACGGCAAATCAATATAATCCGCCAAATCGACTTTATGCTCTTCTTCAAACCCCTGCATCTTCTCAATGCGCTCGATGTCATCTTGTATTCGATTCGCCAGCTTGAATATATACGGCTTACCGGCTAATCGATTTCGCAGGTCATCTAACATCGGCTCCCAGGCCCCGCCATATAGCTGCGCCTTTAAAATAACCAGCATTCGGTGTTCCTCGCTCAGCCCGTTAATAAAATCGCTAACGACTTCACTGACGGCGGTTTTACCGCCTTTATCTTTATCTCTTTTAGGCTCAGCCATTTGTTTCTCTATCGTTTTTCGAATCTTAACTGCCAACCTGCAATTTTGCAACAAATTTCCATAAATTAAACTCTCTCCAATATTTCCTCGTCTTCCTCACGCCACGCAGGGTCAACTATACACAAAAACTTCAAATCAGACTTTCCCGTATTCTCAATATATTGTCTCGCACCCGGTGGAATATAAACAGCGCTCTCAGGCCCGACCTCAAAGGATTGCCCATCTATATGCATCAAACCGCTCCCTGCTGTTATATAATACACCTCGCAGCTCTTAAGTTTATGCGGGATTGTTCCTCGCCCGCTCGCAACCTTCGCATAAGCCAGACTGTAATGAATCTGTAAATTCGCCTTTTCAGGATGTAATAGCTCTCGTAGAACCGAACCATCCCCGGCCGTAAACTCTACACAATCCTCTAAACGCTTCACGAACATAATCATCCTCCCAACAATATCGAACCCTCCCTAAAGAACGTCCCCGCAATACAGCCCGTCAAAAGACAAGCTAATGTCGCCGCTAAAAGTGACCGAACTGCAACCTTTGCTATATCAGCTCTCCTCTCTGGAACCAGCGCGCAAATACCTCCGACAAAAATAGCCATCGATGTAAGATGAGCAAAACCGCACAGAGCGTAGATGGCAATTACCGACGAACGCTGATGCTGAAGTAAATTATTCTCTAAAACGCCTGCCAAATCCTTGTAAGCCGTAATTTCAGTAACAATCGTCCGTTCGCCGATAATCTTGGAAATTGTCCACGCATCAGACGCAGGAACACCTAAAATTAACGTAAACGGATAAAAGATATAACCAAAAATTGCCTTCAAAGACCACTCGCCCTCAAAACCTAATACTGGATTCACCCTCGCCCCCAAAGCAGCTAACACCAAATCGACCAGCGCAACCAAACCCAAAACCGCTATAAGCAGCGCAACAATCCCTACAACCATCTTTACGCCGGCACTCGCCCCATTAATTATCGCTTCGAAAAAACTCTTTTCTCTCTCATAATAAGGCCGGACGTTCACTCCTAATGTCTCAGGCCTCTCGCTTTCAGGAAAAATAATCTTCGACATAACGAGTGCCGCCGGTGCAGAAAGCACAGATGCAGACACCAAATGTCCCGCTATCATCGGAAATATGTCTTTCAGGCTAAATACATAAAGCGCCAAAACACTCGAAGCAATCGTGGCCATCCCCGCCGTTAGTATAGTGCAAAGTTCCGACTGCGTCATTCTGCTAAGATACGGCTTAACGGTAAGATTGGCCTCGACACCAACAAAAATATTACTGGCTGTTACTAAAGATTCCGCTCCTGATACTCTCATTAACTTTGTAAATACATATGCGAATCCGCGAATGAACTGCTGCATGATATTAAAATAGTAAAGAACTGAAATCAGCGCTGAAAAAAAGATTATCGTTGGAAACGCCTGAAACGCCAGAATAGCTCCAAGTGACTTTTCTCCTGTTTCGTCCGTTTGACCCGGTTGAATCGCCAATCTCCCGAACACAAACTTCGCACCCGCCAATGATGATTCCAGCACCTTGATTACAACATCATTTAAAAATAAAAACACCTTCGTACCGGCTGGAACAACAAAAATAAATAAAGCTATTATTATCTGCAGAACAACCCCCCAGATAATAACTTTCCAGTTCATTTTCCTCTTATCTCGGGACAAAACCCACGCAAATCCCATTAAAACGAATATCCCTGAAAAGCTGATAAGATTATAAAAGTCCATCTTCACCTCGCTGAATCAAAATTTCTTTTCTGATTATTTTACTTCACTGATTCAAAACTCGCAATTAGTTACCGTCACTTAATTCACAAATTAGCATCATCACGACTCACCGGATTGTAAAGGGTATATCAGACAACCTGATTTAACTTGACTTTTTTCGATACATAAGCAAAAATAACCAGACTATCGACAAACAGAAATGAACATCAAAGCCAAACAAGGAGCATAAATTATGAACCTAAATACAGGACTGTTACTCCCGGCTGTTATTACACTTCTTGCCCCCGCTTGTTTCGCACAGGATGATACTGCTGTAAAAATTACCCCCTCTGCAATAAACGCTCGAATAGCAAAAATCCGTATGGGCGATATCATAGTAAAAACCAAACCGGGTTCTGACGTCGAAGTCCGGCAGGTTCGACACGAATTCTTGTTCGGCACCGCTATTGGAAACCACCTCGCGGAAAAAAGCTCTAACGCTATGTCACCAGAAGACAGAAAAATGTTCCTGAAAATCTTAAGCGAGAACTTTAATTATGCCGTCCACGAGAACGCCCTTAAGTGGTATGACTGCGAGGCGGAACCTAATGTTATAGATTATTACAGGGCTGATAGAATCTGGGAAATCTGTCAGGATTATAATATACCGATGCGGGGACATTGCATATTTTGGGCCAAAGATAAATATATTATGCCCTGGCTCAATAAACTCAACACCGACCAGCTCCGCGCAGCAGTACACCGCCGGGCAATCGACGTTACGAAACACTTCAAAGGCCGCATCACTGAATTCGACCTCAACAACGAAATGGTTCATGGCGACTTCTTCCGCCGCCGCCTCGGCTACGGCATCGTCAGCGAAATGGCCTATATGGCCAAGGCCGGAAATCCCGATATTAACCTATACGTGAACGATTACGGCGTTCTTGTCGAAGGTGGTTACAATGCTGACACTTATATAACACAAATCGAAACACTTCTCAAAAATGGTGTCCCCATTAACGGAATCGGATGCCAGGGACACTTTGTCGCCACAAAACCGGCATTCGGTAAAGCCGTTACTACACCCGAGCACGTCCAGAAAACTCTCGATAAACTCGCCAAATTCAATATGCCCATTAAAATCACCGAGTGTCTCTTCGACGGCGAAGACGAACAGGCAAAAGCCGATGCCCTTAGAATGTTCTTTCCCGTCTGCTTCGCACACCCGAACGTAGAGGCCATTATAATGTGGTGCTTTTGGGAGCAGGACCACTGGAAGCCGCACACTGCTATGTGGAAAAAAGACTGGACCCCTACACCACAGGTTAAAGCATATCGCGACCTCGTTTTCCAAAAGTGGTGGACACAAACTGCCGGAAAAGCCGACAACGATGGGATATTTAAAACGCGTGCATTCTACGGCGATTACATAATCTCATCGAATGGACAGCAAAAGAATGTCACTCTCCGAAAAAAAGAAAAATTAACGCGCGTAACCTTTGACTAAACCATCGTCCCGGATGCATCACAGTGTACTGGTTAGCTGGCCGGCTCATCCGGCAGGTATACCTGCTTGATTTCCCCAGCCCTGCTTACCATTAGTATTCGTCAAAAATTTTCCTTCCTGTGACACACTTATGTCACACCCTCTTGGAAATATCTGGCTTTACTGGCTGCTCATTACGAATATAAAATTAACAAGGAAGTATTATTACAAAATAAAGGGGGACAATATGTGCTTTACAGTAACGAGCGTGATTGATGGCAACACTTTCGAGGTTTCACCCAATTGGAACTGGAATGACCGAACAGGCTCCATCGTTAGAGCCAATGGATACGACGCCCCCGCTCTGGGTGAGCCGGGCTATCAGGCTGCAAAAAATAAAATGGCAGAACTCGTACTCAATGGGCAAGTTAAATTGACTAAAATGCTTGGATTCTCATCCGACCGGCTGCTCTGTGATGTCGAATACAACAGCTTAAACCTCGCTGATTACTTTTATGAATATAGAACAGATTAACTTGGTAAGGCAGCCTTCCACATTTAAAAAAATATTTTATATTCTCCCCTTTTTCTCTGCCGGGAAGCTTCATTTCGTTCTCCATAACAAACCCCGCAGAGCCTGCCGATATCGATTTACAACCTTTTAATGTTCGTGTAGAATTGATGCAGCGAAATTAAAATAATCGCAGTTTTCATCCGAAGTACAATTAGCTCAAATTTAAGCGAACCTTTTAGCGACAATTAGGCACTTTATTTATAGAATTCGATCGAATTATGGAAGAGATTAAATTATTAGTAGAAGCAGCGAAGACAAGTGACATAAAAGCCTATGCGGCAATTGTCGAGCGTTTTGCAGATATGGCCTATGGGTATGCATTCGCGATACTGGGTGATTTTCATCTCGCTGAAGACGCAGCACAGGAAGCATTCGTTGAGGCATATTACAACCTGTCGAGACTTCGAGAAGCGTCAGCTTTCCCGCGATGGTTTCGACAGATAGTCCTGCACAGGTGCAACCGGATATCGCGAAAAAAGAGGATAGAGACGGCACCAATGGACGAAGCAGTTGTAGTAACATCAAAAGAACCAAGTCCTCAAAGTATTATGGAAAATAAAGAGCTAAAAAGCAGTGTAATAGAGGCCATAAGTTCGCTTTCTCAGCCGCTTCGTGAAGCAACAACGCTGTTTTACATCAACGGTTATTCTCATAGTGAAATTTCCGACTTTCTCGATGTGCCGGTCAATACGGTCAAGAGCAGACTCAGCGCTTCGAGGAAGCAACTGAAAGAAAGGATGATAAATATGGTCAAGCAAACATTCGACGAACATAAACTGCCTGATAATTTCGCACGCAAGGTAATCGAAGGTGTGCCGCGGGTGAAATATTTCAGCGGCGGCAAAAACTGTCCCGAGAGCTATACGTTTCCATCGTGCCTAAGCGCGTCTCTGAAGTCGATGGGTGAAGATTACGGTGTGAAGGAAATTGAAGTACACGGCTCGAAATGGCAACTGAACAATGGTTACGTGTTCCTTATGGGGACATCGGGCGAAGCATTTCGGCTGTTCTGGAAGCCCGGCTGGAACCTGGACAACGTCGGGATAATCGGGAAAGAAACCGACCCGAATGAATTCATTACAAGGGCGTTCGAGGCAGCAGGCTACGCACACAAAATTATTTACAAACGTGAAAATGACGCCGGGGCAGAAACGCAATTCAAAAAAGACATTATAAAGAGTATTCACGATAAGGGGCATCCTGTTATAGCGCTGGGCGTTATCGGGCCGCCTGAGTGCTGCATCATAACAGGCTATGATGAGGATGGGGACGTTCTAATCGGCTGGAGCTACTTCCAGGGTAGCGCCGAGTTCAAAAAGGGAATTGATTTCGAACCTTCGGGATACTTCCGAAAACGAAACTGGTTTAAGGATACATGGGCGATTATCACCATCGGTGAAAAGAAAGAAAGGCCCGCGAAGAGAGATATCTACCGAAACGCGCTGCGTTGGGCAATTGAGCTTGCGAAAAGACCGAAAATAAACCTCGGCGGCGAGAGACACAACGGATTGTCGGCTTATAAACAGTGGTCTAAAACAATTCTAAACGACGATGATTTCGCAACAGACGACATCGGCATACTTCAGGAGCGATATATAGCCCATGACAATGCCGTGGGGATGATTGCGGAAGGACGATGGTATGGTGCACAGTTTTTAAAGCAAATGACAGAAGACCAATCCGATATGGCTGAAGAGGTCATAAAGGCGATAGAATGCTACGAGGCAGAACACGCCCTGATGTGGAAAAACTGGGGGCTTGTCGGCGGTCTCGGACATTCGAAAGAGAAGGCGAAAAAATTTGCCCAGCCCGCTATTCGCCGCCAGATAGCCGAGATAATACTCGAAGCGATGGAAAAAGAAGCCGAGGCAGTCAAACATCTCGAAAATACCCTGGCAAAATAATTGTGCAATTACTATATGTCTATTTACTTTAAGCGGCCTCGACAGCTTGTGCCTTAGGTACACTGCGCATTAGAATTTCCACCACTTTACATCCAAATCATTCTCTCACAATCTTTAAAATTGTCATTGCCGGCGCAGCGCGGCAATCTCCATTTCCCCAAGCGCGAAAACCCCAGAGCAATTGGCGAAAGACTTAATCACCAATTGCGACTGCCTCGCCAGCCCGCTTAGGAACTACTTCTCTGAACTGCCGAGGGCGAGAGAGTATATCTGTTGCCGTTAAATAAATTGTTACTTTTACCCTGTTTACTTTTACATACGATATGCGTTCACAGTTGACAGATGCCAATATATCCAATATAAGTGATGGTAATTGGGTTGCAGAGTACGTCTTTAACGATAACGGCGATATGGCTTCAAGAACAATACAATCTGCCAGCGGCACTTTCACTTACGATGGCCATCAACTGACCGGCTCCACCGGCGATGAAAGCTTCACCCTCGATTACGACGAAAACGGCAATATGACCGAAAACGCGTCCGCCAAAGACCTCGAATACAACTGGGACAACAAGCTCCGCTGCGCCAAAGACGGCGGCAATACCCTCCTCGCCCTCAGGTATGACCCCGCCGGCAATCGAATATATAAAGAAACAAACAACGGCTCTACTCAACGAAAATACATCGTCGATATCGTCGGCGACCTGCCGACTGTTTTATTAGAAATTGATGACAGTAATGATGACATCAAGAAGACCTACATCTATGCCAATTCCCAAATCATCGCCCAGCACAACGGCAGCTATTCCTCACCGAGATTCTTTTATTTGCATGACAGATTGGGAAGTGCAAGACAAGTGATTAACACTGATGCTGCCGTAGTTATGATGTTCACATTTAGTCCCTTCGGTGAAACCATTGAATCCGGCGGCACTTTGATTAATCCCTTCAAATTCAGCGGCCAATTCTTTGATGACGAAATCGGCCAGTATCACCTCCGCGCACGACAGTATGACCCGTATATAAGCCGGTTTACATCAAGAGATCCAGTTTTAGGCAAATTCGAAGAACCATTAACTCTGCACAGGTATTTGTACTGTGGTAATGATCCATTGAACTGGATAGACCCATTTGGAAAAGATTACGTTGATCTTAATTTTTCTTGGTGTTATGGAGTGGCAAGAGGTGCTATTTTGGGAGCTAGATTTGGTCATTGGGCGGGAGCGTTAGCTGGAGCAGTAGCGGGGACTTTTACCGGCACTGGAGGATTTATGATGGATTTGGGACAGGGTAGGAATGTGTACCCTTATTTCGGACTTGGGTTGACAGGTATATTAGGAGGAGGATTAACCACAACCCTCACACATTCATTTCAGGATGTTAAACCTGGTTGGTACACAGCTATAACAGTAACAGGTGGACACCTAGCCGTTCAATGGGGTTGGGATACTGATTGGACCTATTCTATGCTGGGGGGTACGTTGAACCCAAAATACCTTGACTTTGAGGAACATGGAATAACTACCAGTGCTGAATTGAGCGTCTCTGTTACGCGTTTTTATGTTTTTGATAAAATGTTTTCTTTTGATAACCTGCTTGACCAAGCTGTAATGTTAGGCGATATGTTTGGAAGCGGAAACATGGGTTTTATTGGATTAAACTATAGGAATGTTGCAATGGCGGCTATGTTAGACAACCAATTTTCGGATATGTATTCTTATAGTTTTCCTTCGGAATAAGGCAAACTTGCACTATAATTTTTAAATAAATTGGAAATATTTTTATGTATGACATATTTTATAAAATTAGACTTTTTGGATATCAGAAATTTGAAATAGAAACGTTGAAATCTAAGTCTGAAGTTATTGGAAAACTTCGTGAGTATATTGAAACTGAAGACCGCATTATTCCAGGAACAGGAAAACGATGTTTTGGCCAAGTAGACTCGCACGGTTTTCAATTTGAGCACCTTACCAATCGTCGGTTACCAGTTTATGGTATATTTAGGCAAGACGATAGTGGAGTAGCAATTTCTGTTACCATGAAAGAATCTGCAGTAACTATTATCGCCTTATGTTTGTTCTCTATTTTCATTCTATTTATAACTTTTATAAGGTACAAGACTTTACCTATGTCTGTAGTACTTGCTCTTTTACTTATTGTTTCTGTTATGCGTACGGTGTTATATGTCCTTTTTCGTTTAGATGTTGCGAGTATTAGAAGATCGTTAATGAAGATGTTTAGCTAACTTATGTTATTTATTCTGTAAGTAAATTATATAAAACACTAATTTAATATACTATCTTTTATATTTATCGAGTTACTCGCTTTTCTAGATGAAAAATGAAAGCCACGAAAGGTTAGTTGACCCCTTTTTGTCTGTTAGCGACATTTTAATAAATTTAGATTAATTTACTCTTTATGAACCAGGAAAGGCTGATGAAAATTATGAACAAATCTTGGCTGAAAATAACAGGGGCAGTGGTTTTGACTTTAGCGGCAATGGAATGGAAATAAATCTGCTTATGCTGCCTTCTGCTCGGATACTGTTTTAATGTTCGCTTTCAGCGAACTACTGTTTGTTTCCTCGTTGCGGCCTCCGGCAGCACCAGCAATCAGGGCCTATCGGCAGCATCACGAGTTATGTCAACCCACCAAAAATCTCCATTTCTCAACCCCAGCGTTTACAAAAAGAATACCTAAGTATCTTAGGTATTGCCTCCGGCAACACCGCATATTAATGTTTTCTTTTTCTTAAAATCACCGCACCAAAGCCAAGCAGCAAAACCGTCGTCGGTTCGGGAACGCCATAATCAGTGGTTATCGAATCAAGTGTAAAATCACCATCGCCGTTCCAGATAGCCATTTCGATATGAATATATCCCACATCGGTAAAATCTATCAGGCTAACGTCATTAGCATTATACGGCTCCGATAAAGAAGCTGTCCATGGTTCTGTATTAAAATCATCGAATGGTATGAATATTGTCTGCGGGTTATCCATCAAAAGTTCAGAGGTATGTCCCATTCGGTCCTGTCCCTGCCATAGCGTTACGAAGATACTGGTCATATTACCGGATGTCTGAGTGAATTCAAATGCGATGCCGTTACATGTTCCTCCATCTGTCAGGTCGATATGCCCCAGGCCGCTATAGTTATGATTCTCGTACGAACTATCTATGCCGTCATAAACCAGATTGAGATAATTAAGTCCGCCGGTACCATTTGTATAATAAAGTTGTTTGAAAACAGTATTGTTTATATCAGCTATAGCGGTGCTGGATTGAACGTAGACGTCACGTTCATCGCCGATGATGCCAAGACCGGTGATACAGCTTGAAGAACCGCTTACAATAATCTGCGTAGCTGAAAAATCATCAATGATAACTGCTGCATAGCAGGGAATGTTCAGAAAGAAAAGAATACTCAGAAAAGCAAATGAAGTCTGTAGGTATTTTGTCTTGATATTGCGAAAACTCAGCATGATAGTGCTCCTTAATATACTTAAATAAGAGATTCGGCTAACATAGTGAGTCCTCTGCCCCAATAGAAAAGCATTTTAGCACAAAAAGGCAGGAACGTCAAGAGAAAAATATGGACGAGCCACATGTTAAATCAATCAAAAGCGCAGGCAGTTTCACCCCCAAAATCCATTTTTCCAAAATTTTTTTATTCCTTTTCCTCTAACAACTTAGCCAATATCGCACACTCAAAAATACCGTGATTTTCGCACCATTTGCGCAGGTCCGTCCAATTATAGAGGCAACGATAGTCTGTTCTTAATAAGGAGAACATTATGAGAATAATGAAAAAACAAAACTTTAGCTTACTTTTACCTTTTCCTTTACTTCGCAATACGCGCTACGCGCCACGCAATACGAGATTTCAATCAACCAAAAATAACAAATTATGCAAAACGAACCCAATTTCCAAAATGCCAAAATGAACGTAACTCCAGCAACAGCAGTGACTACGAACAAAAAACTACGAACTCTGAACTGCCAAAAACGAACCCAATTCGAACCCAAACGAACCCAATTTTTTCACGATTCTTCTTCTCCATTTTGCCCAATCTCCCTATTTTAACAACCTCATTTTTACTCTCGAAAACTATGATATTTTTATTAATTTTCCATTTGGCATTCCCGTTTTTATACCGTAAGTTTTATTAGATAGATATGAGGTCGGTTACAAAAACGACCCATAAAAAAGCATTTCTTAACAGCAGGAGGGGTGATTTATGGAGCGGACTTCGTGGAGAAGCAAATTTATTTTTGTGCTGATTGTCTATTTTGCCGGATTTGCGTCCGCTATTTATTGCTTAGCGCCGGTACCCGATGAAAAAGATTGTCAGTTTTCAAAAGATAGTTTTGCCTATTCCGTATTAAAATCAGACAGATTCGCAAAATCTTTCAACACTGGAATGCGAAAATGCCTTTATTACGGCAAAAACACCGCCAAGCGTTTAAGCGTTTATGTGAATAAAAAGTTTGGTGGCAAGCATTAATCTGCGGCAGAGCAGGCGCTAATAGAGCTGCTTAAATATTGTCCTGATACAAGTCGGAAATAGGAGGGGGGCTTGTATACTATGTAGGCCGTGGGCTTTATAAGCTCACGGCCGTCTTTTTTTATGATAAGTCCACCAAATGGGATTCGGGCAGTTTCTCTTCGACAATAGCACGGGCCAGATTGACCCACCTCTTGCAGCCATCAAGCACAACACTGTCGCTGCTGGTTACGGTCAAATCAGTCTTTATTAACTTGGCGTCGGGGCTGAGCAGAAGCTCAACTTTCCAGCTCCAGTCGTTTTCCTGTGCTAATTCGCTGATTAGTTTTTTTAGCCGCCCGCTGTTCGAGACAGGACTATCCAGCAGCCATAAACAGTCACCTGCATTGTGCTCTTTCAGGAACTCACCTATAAGTTTTATAGCTGGTATCGTCTCGGCAACCTTACGATACGTTCCATGGATGCTTGCCAAATCTCTGAAGCAGCCGTCACGGCCCTTAAAAATCACGCCGCCGCCCATTGCCGCTTCGACTGTTATCAATAAGTTGTAACCGTCAATAGCAAGGGATTGGCCCCCGATCTCAGCAAGTTTGATTTCGCGTTGTCTTCGGGACGTTAGCTGCTGGTCGGAACAGGCACTTCGCATAATGGCTAATCGCTGTCTTGCCACCAATGAAAACTTATCCCCCACTAATTTAAGAGCACTTTTCTCCGCGTAATCTTTTGTCAATAGAAGTGAAAAATCAGCAAGGGCCGACCGCAAATTGCTTATTTTACTCTCGGTGAATAATTCAGCATCGGCAGGATGCGGCCCTCTATGAATTCTCTTGTCGGGCATTGAGAGAGGTTCCCTCGATAATGAATAATGAGCTTTTTAAACGTCGCTGTACTTTGATGTACTACCGGCGTCAACAAGTTTTCCATCGGCACATAGTTATTCCACGGTGATATAACCGTATGGAGTTTCGTCTTTGTGGAAAGTTTTTTGGTCTGCCTTTTCTCTAAATTCAACAGCGGCACCGTTGTATTTAGCCCATTCTACCGGTGCAGTTCCCATAGTCATAAGGACAATGAATATTACCGCCCACACATATAACACCCACAGCTTGGGCCAGTATAAAATGGCCATCAGCAGCAGACCAGCTCCGATTGTCCAGATAATAGCGATGGTTCCCATCATAGCTATCAGATAGTAACCGGCTGCAAAAGTGCCTGCGATACTGCCCGCAGCGCCCCAGGCATATATATCTCCGACTGTTCTGCCTGTCGGTAATCCACGGTCAAGAGCCATTTTTGCAACTACGGGGCTTATCATCCCCAGAAGCGTTGATGGAATCCAGAATACCAGGAAAACATGACTGAATACTCGCACAGGCCAGTTGAGATTCCACAGCCATATTAACCCGCCGACAAAATTATTGATAATTACAGTTAAAACGCACGCTACTGAGGAAATCAAAAAAAGCACAGATAAAGCTTTTCTCGCATTAAACCGGTCTGCAATACGACCCCCGAGATAATTTCCTATTGTAATCCCTGCCAGTACTATTCCTATCACAGATGTCCATGTGTAAAGAGATGAGCCGAGGTATTTGGCAATGAGACGGGCGGCAACCAGCTCCAGCACCATAATGCAAAAACTTGAAAAGAATACCGTGATGCTTGGGACCAAAATTGGGAAAAAACTCTTGTACTTACTCATATTTATCCTTCCATGCTTCGTATCGGGGAAAAGTATAACTAACTGCTCCCTTGCTAACAAGTTTATTTTAACATTTAAAAAATCTAAAGTGGTAACGGCTACCTGTTAAAAACAGATTGACATAACCGTATGTTCTTTCTAACATTAAGAAAACGAAGACCATAATATATCGAATGCAAGGACAACGGATTCCACAGTTTCAACATTTTATTCTTAATTTTGATTTTCAGATATGCCGAGCCATAGTTTAGCATATACAAAAATAGACGAACTTGAAATCATCGGGTATTCAGTCGCTGCCGAGGAAACCGTCGTAGCAATGCCGCAGTTGGATGTTTGCTTCGATATCGGAAAGGCTCCTAACCAGATAATTCCCATAAACAATGTACTGCTGACGCATGGTCATATGGACCACGCTGCCGGCATTGCATATTATCTGTCTCACCGGAATTTCTGCGGCCAATCGCCCGGAACAATTTTGGCGCCTGAGAATCTGCTGGGCCCAATGAGGAAAATAATAGATGCCTGGTCTCGTCTGGACGGCAATAAAATACCTGTAAACCTTATTGGCGTAAAAGCCGGCGATGAGTACAGTATAAAACCGAATCTCTTTACAAGAGTATTTCCGACAAAGCATAGCAGGGGCTCCGTCGGTTATTGCGTAATTGAAAAGCGAAAAAAAATTAAACCTGAGTACGCAAACCTTACAGG
>CAZDQP010000025.1:0-24953 GCA_964507485.1 uncultured Pirellulales bacterium
ACGGCCTCGAGCGGCTATTAAAACCGCAGGTCCTCAGGAGGACAAAAGAACTGTCAGGCCGTGCGGCATACTGGACGTATGGATTAGTCTGTGTCGAAGAAGCATCGGATAAGACAGCAAAGCAGCCAGATTGTTCCGAACAGTGCATATACGGCAAGAGACGGAAAAGACCTCGCGAATAATAAGCTTATCACAATTATCATTGCAGCCACCGCCGGCTGAAACAGTCCTTTTGGTGGTGTAATTTTCATTGGTGCCTCTGCGATTTTTCTCTTTTTTGTTTGAGCGCATTTAAGACCTTCTTTGCGACTATAAGGTGTAGCTGCGTCAGGCAGTGTGCCGGTATGTTTATTATCCTCTCGAGCAGATACCACACCATTAGCTTGAACATCTCTTTACTCCCGAACCCGCGATGCGCAAAGATAAAGAGCACCGCCGCAATCACGATCGGTCTAGGCCCGCAAGAGCCCGGAAGGACGTGAAAGCAAACGATGCTCTTTCTATAGTCTATGTAAGCAACCGCAGCTTTGTGCAAAAAAGCATGCGGTGCTCTTTGTAAAAACAAAGAGCACCGAGCCTCCCAAACGCTTCTTCCAGTTACAATCTTGCGGTTTAGACCGAAACGTCTGAAATCTCAGTGTTTTTTATCGATGGCGGTTTTCTCTCCGCCGCTTATTAGAATACTTTATTGAGATACAATTAGGCAAGAAAATTTTGAAATTTTCTGCAGAATCAAATCAAAATGTTGCCAAGTCATACTCAAATTCAAATCTTAACTTGTGTTCCGTTTCTTCCTGTACCAATTTCAGGAAGATGTTCCTTAATTCTTTTGTATGGGATATTGCTGCCAAGTCAGTGTAAAGCTGGATAGATAAATTTTCTTTCTTAATTGCTACAATAAGCAGTTCAATGTAGCTCATATTCGGATGTGGCTCAACATCAGACTCATAATCGGCGATATTCAGATTGCTAACTTCCTCTTCTCCTATTGCTGCTTCTCCGGCCTTAACAGCTTCCAGCTTTATCCTGTGCCCCACTTCTTCGGTGACAAAAACTCTGAGGGCTTTAACTAACTCAGGTTTTTTCACTGTACCTGCTAATCTTGCATAAAATAGGCATGCTTCATTTTCTCTTTCTATAGCGAAGTCCAGAACCTCATTAACGGAACCGAATTTTCTCATCTTTGATGTCGTCAATTCCTCGCCGCCTTTATTTCTTGCTCAATGCATTCTTGGCAATGTCTTTGAGATAATTGCCAGTAGACTAGACTTCAGCTTTTTCCATATTCGTAAGTGTATCTTATAGAGCATCAAACGGCAAGTTTTGTCCTTGCTTGGTAATTAGGAAAGGTGTACAATTACAACAGCTTATAAAGCGAAGGAAGACATAAATATGCGTACCTACAGGCTGAATACTCCCACTCTCTTTGGTTACCACAACGTGGAAATAGTACGTTCTGAAATAGTTAATATGAAAAAAAAGAATTAAAAGAAATGGCTATGATGAATACTGTGGCATGTTAAGAGTAATGTCGCATCCGGCAGCAATCATCCGTTATCAAATGATACCTGGAACGATGAGTTTTAAACACTGAAGCAATGTCCAAACGACTTAAAAAACTAATCCAAACCGCGATTTTATTCATTGTAGCTGTCATTTTATTCATTATATGGTTCTTAACATGGTGGCCGACTGACGGCCGGCTTTGACGTTTTTTTTGCCCTTAAATTACCTTGCATTTTCTTATATTGTCGTATAGCCCGCTGATTGCCTCGAAATACTAACATTATCCAACATCTTTAATCCTCATCTAACCAAAAACTACCTGTTAATTTAGACAGTTTTCACCCGGAAGCCTTTTCCTCTCTATTCTCCTTATAATAGTCGTATGTGCTCGTTATAGATGAAGTTATATATGCCGGTACCCTGATGTATTATCGCCGAAATCCGGAAATATTTTTCTTGACAAAATTGATATTTTTGTAAAAATGAAAGTTAGAGGAATTGACTTATACGCGAATTTTGTTAAAGCATCTTTCCGAACGAGGAATAGAGATGTGTAAAAAACTGATTATTGTATGCATAACTTTAACTGCAGCAGCAATAGCGTCGGCCGAGAAAATTACCTATGTCGATGCTGCCCATGGCCCAACGGGCAACACTACTTTGGCTAATGGCGGAGGATTTGACCTTGACCCAAATTACGGTGCTGGTCTTACAGCAGATGTCAGCGGCTCTGATAACCTCTGGCGCCTGCGTGAAGACCCGACATGGGGCAATGGCCCAACGGGCTCGGTATATGAATCCGGTGGTCAGTACAGCGGGAGTGGCACAGACAATACAGAAGATTGCCCGCGTCTTAAAACATCTATCAGCGTCCCGGATGGTACCTATGATGTGTACGTATACTTCTGGAGTGATTACAGTCAGTGGCGTGTTCGGGCAGGTTTGACTAACACACCCACACCCCTGATGCTTTATTATGCCAACTCCATTCCAGATAGTCCGGCATCACCCGTATCTCCAACGCCATCTCCACCGTTAAACGCCGATGATGCTCTTAACTTCAATGACCCTGTACCGATGTACACAGCGGGCAGTAGAATCTTGTATCAGCAGTTACTTGGTGCAGTGACCGGTACGGAAATCACTGTTTACATCGATGACCAGACCAGCCACGGAGCGCATAATTATCGTACCTGGTATGATGGTATTGGCTATGTTCCCGAGCCTGCTACTATTTCACTGTTGGCTCTTGGCGGTCTGGCTATCCTGAAAAAACGCCGGAGATAAACCGGAAATTTATAAAGAGTAGGTGAAAAAAGCTGTTGTACCGCTTATATGATGTGGACAAACCGGCTGGTGATACCTCCACACGTCGGTTTTCAGTGCATCTGTGATTATATTTCATCTGGTGTGGTGTTTGTTTCCTCTTGATTAGTTATACATCACTGTCGTTCCTTGGCTGGGCACAGTCCTGCTGCTCGGACTCAATACGGAAATGTTTAGAAAAAGACATAGAAACCTTGTCCATTTTGATGTATTAGAATATTATATCAGAAAAGATGCTCGGCTTCCTGACAAAGTAATGATATAGTAATGATATGATATTATATGAGAAATCTCAGTGAAAAGGAGAAATTATGAAGAACCAGATAAGATTAGTGATAATAGCTTTGATGGTATTGCTCATAAGCAGTGCTGCTTATGCCAGGAAGGAAAATGCCGGGAAGAAAGCTGGCAAGAAATTTGATAAAGCGGCTGCTGCTTCAAAACAAACACAGCAAGCCGAAGAAGAGGAGAAAAAGGTCAAGAGCAAAGCGGACAAAAGAGTCCGAAAAGCTAGGAAGGAGTCTAAGGACAAGGCAGAAGAAACCGCTGCGGCAGGCGATGAAGAGAAACCGTGGTATAAAAAGCTGTTCGGACGAGGTAAAAACCATCAGCAGCAACTGAAGGCATTAGATGCAAAGGCAGCCAAAATAGAAGCAAAGTGTGAGAAGAAAATTTCGTCCCTCGAGAAAGAATTGGCGGAAGCGCAAACGGCCGACGATACGAAGAAAACCGAGAAATTAGAAAAGAAACTTGCCCGGACTAAAGAAAAGTGTGAAAAGGAAATGAAGAAGATAGAGACCAAACGCGCCGAAATCGAGGCCAAAATTGCGAAGAAAGAATCGGATGAAAATTAGCAGCAAGTAGCTGTTTACCTGCCACTTGGCCTTGGTGTGGTGATGTTGAGAAAGAAATGGTAATTACGACTTGAATATCATCTAAAGCGATATACAATCTTACAAATTCGGTTTTGGGAAAATTTGAAGGCGGCTAAATTATGAATAAGAAACAGAAGCTTTCTCTTTTGTGTGGTGTAGCGGCTATTATACTTGGTGGCCTGAATGCTCTCTTTGATTTTTACCATCCTGGATTTGATATATATCTTGTTATAGTAGTGGCATTAACCGCTGGCTGCTTTTATACATTCAGGGACAAGGAGAGCAAGACCGCAAAGGACAAGAAAACAGGAAATCATAGAGATATGACCGTACAGTAGTAGCGTTCTAAGCCCGGAATTGTAATGTTTTCTTGCTCGCTCTCGGTTCAATATTTTTAAATGGCCTGGAAAAAAATAAGTCCACTGCAGCACCTTAGTAGCGCTTAGTTTGGTTGTGCGGCCTAATGTTTGGATGCTATCTTATTCGTATGCCTTCGGCATATGTGCTAAAGGTTTTCTCGCTGCAGCCTCCGGTAGCACCTCGCATCGGTTGGCTTCTGGTAAAATTTGATGTCAATTTAGACAATTTTTATCTTTTCGAAAGCCTCCGTTGTGCTGGAGTTGAACACGCTAAATAGTATGTATTACCTACTGTAAATTTTTGAATATTTGAGTATGATTTTTATAAGTTTTGGTACTTTTTCAGTATAGTTTTTGTAAATTTTCGAACGTTTTTGAACGTTTGTTAATATAATAATGCCGTTGTACCCTTTCGATGCGTTTTACGAATTTTTTTCTCTAATTTTCCGCGAATTTTCCTTCCCCATTTTACCTGTCTTCGCCAATTTAACACCCCTATTTTTTATGCTGAAAAAGCTAATGCCGCAGAAACAAACTGCCCGGCAGTTGCCTTATCAACCCCTTTAAACGCAGCGAAATCAGCCCTGCATTAATACCGCCCGGCGTCAAATTCGTCCCTGCAATTATCTGCTCTATATGCAGCGGCTCTTTGCCTAGGCAATTGTAAATCGCTTTCTCATCTACACTTAAGCTTAACTGTTTGACATCGAACAACGGCTTTTCAACCATTTCGCTGGCCTTTTCCACCGCCGCCGTTGCGTGACCTTGAAGCTGCTCACCTATATAACCGAGCGCCTCCATCACGTCCTCCACAGACTCGACAAGCTTGGCGCCTTGTTTTATAAGTCTATGTGCACCTTTACTTAACGGCGAATCTGCTTTCCCCGGCACCGCCATCACCTCTCGATTATTTTCGAGCGCCGCTGCTGCTGTAATTAGCGCGCCAGATTTCGGTGCCGCCTCTACTACTATCGTTCCGAGCGACAGTCCCGCTATGATTCTGTTGCGTGGCGGAAAGTTTTCTGCCAGCGGCTCATACCTCAACGGCAGTTCGCTAATGCAAGCGCCGCAATTAGTTATGAGTTCAAACAGCTTTTTATTCTCCGGTGGAAAGATGTTTGCCAGACCGCAGCCCTGTACAGCGATTGTGCGTCCTCCGGCTGACAGCGCACCGTTATGAGCAGCGGCATCTATGCCGCGAGCTATTCCGGAACAAATAGTAAAACCCACAGAGCTTAAGAAATGGGCGAACCGAGATGATTGTTCTTGGCCATACAGACTGCATCGGCGGGAACCAACTATTGAAATAGCTAGATTATCAGCGGCGGTTAAACTGCCCTTTATATAAAGAACAGGCGGCGGGTCGTAAATCCGTTTTAATAAAGGGGGATAACGTTCATCGGCAAGATTAATTATCCATACACCGAGTTTGTGGGCCAGCTCCAATTCGGCAGAAGGATTGAATTTGTCGCGAGTTGCAGCAATTCGCTCAGCGGTCCTAAAACCTATTCCATCTACGTCTGCCAATTCGCTCACAGAGGCACCTAAGGCACGGTCTATTGTGCCGAAGTGTTTTATAAGCTTGGTAAAAGTAACGGGGCCGACATTATCAGCCCTGATTAACTTGAGCCAGTTTTCGATGCCAACGGAATTTTGCTGAGGTTTAACCATTTTGTTAGCTTGAGTTTATATAAGCGGAAAGCAGAAATCAAGAAGTACAAGGACGGTTTTTTGTGCTATAATTAAAGAATTATGTATCCGGTTTTCACCGACAATCGAGATAAACCAATAAATTAAGTGTTTATCTTAACAGCCACACTAATTGTGACAATGATTCGTTGATACTTATGTAACATACCGTCTCTTTCTCTGGACGGAGTAGGCAATAATACGGCCGGTAGTCGATAAGTGTTTTATTTTTTGAGATTTACAACACCTATGTAGTTGTGGAGTTTCGAAAATTTTACTTGAAAGTTACCGGTTTTATGTTATATTTACTGTATTACCTATTCGGCGAGCAGGAGGACTCACAAAAGTAAATGTGCATTTTCTGAAAATGCTCGGTTGAATATCCCTTAGATTTAAATAAGCGTGTATTTTATGTGGATAGAAACAAGGATTGAACTGGTATAAACAGGAGAGGAGAGGAAAATGGTTAAACAATCAATAGTTTATACAATCTTACTGACGGTTTTATAAATGAATTGGACCTTATTTTTATTGCTGAGTACTGGCTCCAAGATAATCCGCCCGACGGCGATCTTTTTGAAGATGACTTTATGAATTTCCTCGACTTTGCGAGATTAGCGGAGGTCTGGTTAATCGAAGAGTATTAAGAATTGGGGCTTTAACTATTGAGATCACGTTTTACAAAGATAGTCAGGCCTGCTACGAAAGTTATAAAACAATAAATAAGTGATATGTCAATCATCCTCCAGAGTTCAGGTGACCATTGACAAGGAATTCCCTGAGCGACCTGATTTAATGTACGCCAAGAATATCCAATATACCTTGTGAATATGTATGAATCTATGCCAAGGATATGCTTGGTAAAGTCAATTATATAAATTGTTCCTATTGTAACTGCAACGGCCTGGCCGGATTTTTTTACAATTGTTGAAATAAAGACACCGTAAGTAACGACCGCAGCCAAAGGAATCCAACTCAAAAAGAAAGCAAGTAGAAAGTTTCCAAGTACTTCCTTCTGTCCATATATGAGTCCCATCGAATCAGATACATCACCAAATTTATAATTCAGCAGGCCTAAGCAAACAGAAATACCTAAAGATACGATAGACGTAATCGCCGCATAAAGCAAACCAGTCAAAACTTTCGCTACGTAAAACTCCCAACGTGAGACCGGGGCAGATAGAATCGTGCGAGCCGTACCAAAGCCCGTTTCTTCTGCGATAAGCATAGCGGAGAATATGGCTATGAAAATCAAGCCGATATCGGTAAACACCAACTGCATTGACAAGCTCACATATCCCCAAGCATTAAGGTTTTCCCTGGTTGTTTCCTTAGTCACAACGAAAGCAAGAAGGCAAACCAGAGATACTGCAAAGAGGCCAAAGTAAGGCAACTTGGTTCGTACGGCCTTGGTTATTTCGTTACGCAAAAGAGGTATTACCATATTAGGCATTATTATTTCCTCTGGTTACCGAAAGGAAAAATTCTTTCAGAGTTTTTTGCTTAGGGCTAAAGGCTGAAACTTTATAGCCTCGGTTCAATAAAAGTTTGTTTAGCCAAACGGCATCTCGATTTTTTAAGGTTATAACAGCGGAATTGTTTGACAAGCTTTCCACAAGTTCTATTCCATCCTCATCCACAATGGATTCGAGATTAACAGGTTTGTCGTAAAAAGTAACATGTAGCACATTCTCATGTGGCACCAGGATTTCTTTTACTTTCCCCGAAGCAATTAGGCTGCCGTGGTTAATCACAAAAACTCTGTCACAATATTCTTCAACTTCGTAAAGAAGGTGGCTGGAGATAAATACAGTTAATCCATCGTTTTTGATTTTTTCTCGGAGAAAAGTAAGAATTTCACGGGTGCCTTCCGGGTCCATTCCATTTGTCGGCTCATCGAGAATAAGTAACTTTGGGCGGCCAATTAGGGCCATACCAAGACCAAGTCTCTGTTTCATTCCGTGGGAGTAGGTGGCCACTTTATCATTATGCCTGCCCCAGAGCCCTATTTTTTCGAGGATTTCACAGATTTGGTTGCTATTTGAGTCACGCCGTAATCTGGCCATTAATTCCAGATTCCTTTGGGCTGAGAGGTAGTCATAAAATGAAGGTGTTTCTACCATAGTTCCGACGCAGTAGATTGCTTCTTTGAAGTTTTTCCAGACATCATGACCGAATATTTGTATTCTACCTGCTGAGGGGCGGACGAGCTTGGAAGTCATATAAAGAGTAGTACTTTTGCCAGCTCCATTAGGGCCGAGGAAACCGACCATTTCACCGGAATTTACTTCTATAGATAAGTGGTCCACTGCCCGGATTTTACCGAACGACTTGCAAACACACTCCAAGCGTAGAGCTATATCATTGTAGTCCACTATAAAGCACCTTTTTTCTTCAAAGGTTCGGACAGAAACAAGGTTATTCGCCCCTTTATATAATCTATCACATAAATATCGGATATACCATCGCTATTTAAGTTTTCTATAAATGTTTGGCCTTTTTCCGGAATCTCAAGTTGTAGTTTAGGTTGTGGATCATAAAAATCCTTGGTTGCTGAGCTGAGATAAATATCACATCGAACAGGACTGCATCTTGCCATAAGGTCTTTGTAGCCATCGCCGTTGAAGTCGCTATTGAAGTTTATTAAATCAAACACACCTTGCTCCAAGGGGAGCATTGTTGTGATACTTAATTTGAAATCAGCTTTATTTGGATATTCCCCGGACTTTTTAAACCGTCTTATCGAAAGAATCCAGTCTATTCCCTTTGAGACTGCAATTTCTACAAAACTACTTGCCGAAATAGGTTTGGTTTTTAACTCAGCAAGGACAATTTCTAAGACCCCATCATTGTCGATGTCGTAAAATAACGAAATACTGCGGCTCTGGTTGTCGGAGTTTATCGGCATTCCACTGCATCTGAGAATCTGATTAGGCTTTTCAGACAGTGTACCATTTTGTTGCCGAATAAATACGATAATTGTTGTCTTTGCATTTATATCTCCTGAGGAGTACCACAAAGTTAAGTCTATGCTGCCATCAGCATTTATGTCCTTTTCCTCTATGCCGTGGTCTCCCCACCAACGGCTGTGTTTTTTGATATTCCTGATTGTTTTCTTAATGTATTCATTTTCTTTTTTTGTATCTTTTTCCAGATTGGTCTCTGGTTTTTTCTGAGCTGTTGTTCTTATGCGCAGCTGGTCGGATTTTTTTGAGCCAATATTCCAGCTATTCCAATTAAATTTATCCATTGTTTGTCTGAACTCATATTTAACTGTTCGAACAACATTAAGTTGATAATTATCATTGACTTCGTAAATAACAGTATGGTCAGGAAATACGAGAGGAAGCGTGTTTTTTGAGTCGTCCGGCCATTTGTCCGGTTCTTTAATAATAGGGGGGTGATTTTTTGGAATAATCTGTTTGGCCTCGATAAGCTTTTCGGGTTTTATTTCGAAGACTCCATTATTTTGACGGTAATACACCAGTCCTTCGGATGTTGAAATCAGCATTTCGTCGCCGTGATGTTCATCGACATCAAACAGTGTAAACCACATTGTAGCCGTTGGAAACGTTATCGTCTGAGTCGGGATTTCTGGAAAACCAGAATTACTTTGGATATAAGTAAATGCTTTATTTTCATTATGGACAAGCACCGAGAGGTCTGTAAGGCCATCTTTGTCGATATCTTTCCAGTAAGGCCAAACCCAATCCACGGTATTCATCGGCACTTGAATAATTTGCTTTTTGAACGTGGGAATTTCCTGGGCATAAGCAATACCTGGGAGTAAAAGTAAAGCACAAGCTCTTGCTATCCACTTATTCATTGTTTATTTTCTTTTGCTAAGAAACACGCTAAACGAATTTTTCTTTCCATCCAGAACCACGAGATCGCTGATGCCGTCTTTATTTAGGTCATTGGTAATGAACTGTTCTACTTGTCTGATATTGTTGAATTGAATGTTCGGTTTTTTGCTAAATCCTTTTATTCTCGAGATAAAGAAATACACCGAAGCTTTATTCTCTCTATCTTTTACAAGCAGATCTTTATTTCCATCCCCATTAAAATCTCCTTCAAAAGTGATTTGCGTTTCTAAAAAATTCCTTTGGGCTATACCGCTTATAAGAATGTTACGGTAACCGACCTGAACGGCTATGTCTTTTTGACAGTCAGGCTGCTTGCGGAAACCGTTATTATAGAAATGAATTCGTAAATTATGGTCGAATTTTTTTGCAGTTAAAGATTTTCTTACTCCCTCGCGGCTGTCAAATAAACTGTAGCCCAGAATCAGGTCAATAAATCCATCCCCATCAACATCAACGATTGGTATTGAGGGTATCCAATCATTTTTCCTAAAAAGAAATGTTGGTCTATCAGGAATTTTACCATCTGCGTCTGAAATGAAGATATTTACTAAAACTTTGCCTGAATATGTTCCAGGGAAGAACCAGGGCTCTTCCAGCCATTTATTTTTAATAATATCAACCTTCCCGTCTTTGTTAATATCCTGAAAGCATGTCCATGTTCGCCAATCCCAATTATCTTCGAAGGATTGCGAAGGTTTTTGTGCAAACGCGCCTTCTTCTAATTGAGGATAGATCTTAAACAAGGTCTTTCCGTTATTTTCTTCACATATTACTATGTCTTCCAACCCATCGCCGTTCAAATCACTTACATTCAGGTTAAGCCAGTATTGTTTTGTATATCCTGCTGTTTTATATGGCCCCCATATACTGGTATCAGGCGTACCTTGCAGTGAATATGCATGCCGCCATTCTTTATCGTATTTCCAAATCTCCAGTTTGTCTTCGGTAGGAACAAATATGAGGAGAGATTCTTCCACAGTATTAGCCGAGAATCTAAAATTAACAACTGACGGATTTTCGCATTTTGCCGGTATTATTGTATGCCGATTGATGATATTGTTCCTTGATGGCGGCGAGGTCTTATCAGCTAAGGTAAGTGCTGAAACACCATCATATGACATCACAAGTATGCTATGTCCGGGGTTTTTTCTGAGTTTTGCCGGCCAAATGACAGAGGGGCTGTCGCCAAGTGAATAAATCAGATTTGGCGCTTTAGTAAATCCTTTTTTGCCATCTTGAAAGAAGAAGGCAAGATTCGGCTCTTTAATTACGATAATATCATCAAGGCCATCGCCATCTAAATCGGAGAACAGCAGTTCACTATAGGTGGATTTGAGTTCGTACTGACGAAATGATGATTTAGCCCAAGTGGTATTTGGTAACAATACGGTTGTTACCAAAATACACATAACGGAAACCAAAATGTTATATTGAATCTTTTTCAGGGAACAACCTCTGATACATAATTACCGACTGAATTATAAGGACAGAGCAAAAACATTTCAATACGTTCTGTTAAAATCTTCTCTGAAGGATGGGGGAACATGTCCTTATAAATATCAGATGGCTTCGCATGAAATGTGCTAAGGTTCATAGCCAGTGATGCACAGATTAGGAGCGGATTTATTTTTTTCTTACAGCAGCAGTGTAGATTGGTCTGTTTTCTTTTAAGTATTTTCTTTCGAAGTTTGAACCGACCCATTCGCCGATGTTTGCACCTGCGGTGGGGAAGAATTCTATTTTTTCCAATATGTTACTGTAACTGGTCAGGACTTTTTGTATTTGCTCGAAATACTCAGCGTGATCGGTAGTGATTCTGATGATACCTGCGGGGGTGAGGCAGCGGAGGAGCTGTTCGAGATTTGCAGGAACGATGAAGCGCCTTTTGTGATGCCGTTTTTTTGGCCAAGGGTCAGGGAAGTAAATATGGAAGCATTTAATGGAGTTATCCGGAGCGAAGTTAGTTAAAAAATATGCAGCATCGGTGCGAATTATTTTTACGTTTTTCAGTCCCCACCGTCCGATGCGGTCAACGGAGTGGCGATAGTACTTTCTTGCCCATTCAATGCCGAGGAAATTGACATCTGGCTGGGCCCTGGCTTGGTTGAGTAGGAATGCAGCTTTGCCTGAGCCGATTTCGACGTGTACGGGATTTTTGCGTCCGAAAATCTGTACAAAGTCGATTTCGTCTTGTAAATCTTCAGGTCTAAGCGCGACTGAAGGATAGTCATTTAAGATTTTAGCCATAAGCAAAGTTATCCTAACTAAATCAGTTAAAACGGGTTTCAATGCATATATTATACAACAAAATATGGTTTTGGGTGAACATGTAACTTGCTTTTTGAGCATTGCTTGTGATTAAAGCCGGTGCGGAGCGCATTCGATAAAAGACTAAGAACCTGACTATCTGCCGTTGCGTATTTATTATTAGGACTAAGGTTTAACCTTGAGGGGGGAAGGGTTAGAAAATGATTCAGCAATTGCTTAAAAGAAGGCGCAAGTGGATCCTAATAGATATCAATACGCAGAAAGATTTCTTTTTTGCGTGGGGCAATACATGTATAAAAAACCACAGGAGGGTTTTGGCAAATGTCCGCAGGGTGATGGCATGGGCGAGGCGCAATAATGTTCGGGTTATCTCGACCTGTGAGGTTTATCCTCGTAACAACGGTTTCAAAGATATCGGCTACTGTATCGACGGGACAGATGGGCAAAAAAAGATACGGTATGCATTATTGAGTAATCGTGCCAGCTTTCCTGCAGACGGCAGTACCGATTTGCCTGTAGATGTACTACGGCAATATAGGCAGATCGTTTTGCATAAGCGTTGTGTTGACCCATTCAACGAACCTCGGATAGAGAGATTGCTAAGCGAGATACGGGCTGACAATTTTGTTCTCATTGGCGCCAGCGCTGAAGGTTCTGTTAAAGCGACGGCACTGGGACTGTTGCAGCGAGGTAAAAAAGTCAGCATTGTGGTTGATGCGGTTGGTTTGCTTGACAAACGCGAGGCAAAACTGGCATTTCGCAAAATGAGGGCAAAGGGGGCGAAGTTAATCGAGACAAAGAGTCTTGCCGGGGTTTCTCATTTGAAGCAAGCGGGTATATGCGATTGCGAAAATTGTCGAAGACAAGTGGAAAAAACAGAAGTTAGAATCAAAGCGCAATACTAAAAGGCCCACCCTTCAGGTCGAAGTTCATACCGTAATACCGATATTTACAGAAGTCTACCACTTTTAGAATCTTTTATAAAATGGTTGTGACAGTTTGTTTAGCATCTGATATCAAATCAGCAGATTATAGATATCATTCGGGGGTTGCCAGACTGTGCCGTTTTTTTACCACCGGCAAAAACGAAGCTAACGGTTCTGTGCGAATAGGTCGATAATTATGTTAGCTGACCGTCTATATAACATAATTATTGATAACGGCTTATATACAAGATATAATTTCAGATGATTATAAAGTAAAAATCGACATCATATTTTTTTGGAGGTTTACGGCCATGTTACTTTGGATTTTCAGAGCTATCTTTGTTATTGTTGTTGCTGCGGTTTTACTTACATATCTAAGCTCCGAGGATGTTTCTGGAGAGGTCGGCAGGGGGAATTTTTACGCGATTCTTTGGAGCGGTGTAGGACTGGCTTTAATTGCCTTTTTTATTGATGTTCTTACACCAAAGAAATCTTTGGCCGCACTTGCAGGAGTGTTTTTTGGGCTTTTGGTGGGGATATTTATCAGCTGGGCTCTTGCGCCGGTGCTGGATATGATAAATGAGATTTATCGTTTGGGCTTGAGCGAGACAGCGATGCAGGCGGTCAAATGGATAATGGGTGTTTGTATATGTTATCTTACAATCAGTATTGTGATGCGTACTAAAGACGATGTTCGTTTTGTAGTTCCTTATGTTGAATTTGCCAAACAAACGAAAGGAACTCGGCCGCTGGTTTTGGATACTTCGGCAATCATTGATGGTCGTATAGCAGATTTGTATCAGAGTAAATTGTTCGATGCACCCTTGGTTGTTCCACGTTTTGTACTCAATGAGTTGCAATTGATATCAGATTCCTCCGACAAGCTGAAGCGAAACCGTGGCAGACGGGGACTTGATATACTTAACAGGATGCAAAAGGACTCTGCTATTGATATAGAGATTGACGACAGTGTCATTGCGGGGGTAGAGGAGGTCAAAGGAGTTGACCAGAAATTGATGGTCTTTGCCAAAAACTGCAATGGGCGGTTGGCGACGACCGATTATAATTTGAGCAAGGTTGCACGTGTGCGCGAGGTAGATGTAATGAATATCAATGATTTAGCCAGCTCTTTAAAGACGATTGCTTTGCCGGGTGAGGTTATGGAGGTTAGGATTTTGAAACCCGGCGAAGAGGCAGAGCAGGGTATCGGCTATCTGGATGACGGGACAATGGTTGTTGTCGAAGGCGCTCGCAACAAGATTGGGCGGGATGTTGTAATCAGCGTAACTAGTTCGCTGCAGACTTCGGCTGGCAAGATGATTTTCGGCAGGTTCGAAGGTTTTGCTCAGAAGGGGAACGACAAAGAACGGTCATCATATAAGAGGCCAACGGTAACAAGTACATTAGAAAACAATAAGACTTGAAATCGGGTGAGCGTGTTCAAGCGAACAATATTTTTTACTTTTTTGATGGGTTTATGATATTGAATTCGTAGAGACTGTTTTCGACTTGAGGAGACATTTTGCGAATAGCACAATGGCGCATACGGGGCCTACGGCGAATAAGAACCAATTGAAGTGGAAGTGGAAATCAGGTTCTGTGGCGTATAGACCAGCAATGCAGAAAGATGCAACCACGAGAAGAGCGGCGACGATGAAAATGCACCAGTCAATGGGGGTTAGTTTGAGGACTTTGGCACCGCAGGAACGGTACAGTATTATTACTGCAAAGGCGAGAAGTGTAAGCGAGATAAGGATAGGGGCTATGACAGGGCCGGCCCAGACGGTCGGTATTAGAAAGAGTATGTCCCAATCCATCAATGAGGCGGGCCAGTCGATGAGGACTTTCAGCCAGATATAGTAGAAGATGTCCCAGACTGCGAAGATGGTCAGGAAAAAAGCGAACCTTTGCTGACGGTTTTGGCCAAACAGCCATGAGGCTGTAAAGATTAAAACTAGTGTGGCGGCTTCTCTGCCGGTTTCGGTCAGCAGGAACCGTTTCCATAAGGGGCTGATGCCAAATTCGGTCAGAGGAAAAGTAAAGCCAGCGGGGTGAAAGATTTCCCGCAGATAGACAACGACAGATGATTCAATGTATGCAAAGGCGATGCTGAAGACTACAACGATACAGAATCGCCAGAATATTACTTTCAATGATTGAAGGGATGTGTCCGGTAATTGTTCGCGCGTTTGCATTATAGATTCTGCAATTCCTTCAGGATAGTGGGGATGATTTTGTGTTCTGGGACCACTGTTTTTTTCCGGCCATTTTTGTAAATGTATGCTTTTTTCTTGGCAGCACAGACAGCTAAATCGGCATCAGCAGCTTCGCCCGGGCCATTGACGATACAACCCATTACAGCAATACGCAGCGGTTTCTGAAAATCAGCCAAGGCTTTTTTTATTCGCCGAGCCAGTTTTACAACATCCATTTCAGCACGGCCGCATGTTGGGCAGACTATCAATTCCGGCGCAGAGCGTTTGTAAAGACCAAGCGCTATCAGAATTTGTTTTGCAATTTTTGCTTCCTCAACGGGATCGCCGGCAGCGCTTACTCTAATGGTATCGCCGATACCATCGGCGAGAAGTGTCCCCAAGGCAACAGCTGAAGGTATTTGGGCATCCTCAGGAAGTCCTGCGTGGGTCAGGCCGAGGTGGATTGGATAATCAAAAGTTTCTGCGATAAGGCGGTTGATTTCGATGGTTCGCAGAGGGTCGCTGCTTTTTGCACTGAGGACTAATTGCGTGAAGCTGCGATTTTCGAAGAGGCGGACATACTCTTTCATTTCTTTCAACATCAAAGCGGTGCGTTTTTGAGCCGGGACATCCTTCGCTTTCAAGTTTCTGATGCTTGCTTCGTTGATTCCGATGCGGATAGCAATTTTGTGCATTTTAGCGGCATCTATTATTCGATGGATACTTTCCCTTTTCTTTATGTTGCCGGGATTAAGTCTTATTTTGGCGGCCCCGGCTTCTATCGCTTCAATAGCACGCTCGGCGCTGAAGTGGATGTCAGCAATTAGAGGGACGGATACTTTTTGGACGATTTTTGCAAAGGCGGCAGTGTCGGCATGTGTGGGTACGGCGATTCTGACCAGTCGACAGCCAGTTCGAACGAGTTGATTTATCTGCTTTACGCAGCGGGCGATATCTACGGTCGGAACCTTTGTCATCGACTGAATAACAATCGGGGCTGATGAGCCGATTGTAACCTGCCCGACCCTGATGGCTTTCGTTTTTCTTCTTTTAGTCATATTAAAAATTGTAGCTTGTTTTAGGCCGATGGGCAAATTAAAATACGACCCAGGCATTATGTTGAGTATTGAATTTTTATGGGCTCATTACTGATATCTATTATCGTAGTACTGTTTATTGCTTATGGGGGATTGGGGCTGTTGCTTTATTTTATGCAGCCGGTGTTTTTATATAGTCCTGTGAAGGAAGTTCCTTACACGCCGGACGAATTGGGGCTGGACTTTGATAAGGTGATTTTCAAAAGCAAAGATGGGCTAATGTTGAGCGGCTGGTATATCCCAGCCGAGCACTCAGAATGGACGGTTCTGTTTTGTCACGGGAACGGGGGGAATATGATGCACAGTCTGGACACGATAAATATTCTTTATAATCTGGGATTAAATTGTTTTATATTTGATTATCGCGGTTATGGTAACAGCGAAGGCAAACCCAGCGAAGAGGGAACGTATCTGGATGTCAAAGCTGCGTATATGTGGTTGACTGAGAAAAAGAAGATATCACCGGATGATATTATCGTGTTTGGCAGGTCTCTGGGCGGGAGTATTGCGGCGCAATTAGCGGGTGAGATCAAGTTGGGAGCGTTGATTATTGAGAGTACTTTTACATCATATGTTGACATCGGCAGGAAATTCTACCCTTATATGCCGGTGCGGTGGTTTGCGAGATTCAGCTATAGAACGATCGATTATATTCAAAAAGTTCGCTGCCCAGTGATGATAATTCACAGCCGAACTGACGAAACTGTGCCGTTTGAATTTGGTTTGGAGCTATATGAGGCGGCAAATGAACCAAAAGAGTTTGTCGAGATTTTCGGCAGTCATAACGACGGCTTTCTGGTCTCCAGCGAGATTTACAAAGATGCTTGGACGAGGTGGTTGAAATTCCTGAAAAAACATAAAAGCCAGACCCGACACTCAAATGCCTCTTAGAGGTTCATACACAGGTGCATAAAAAATCCCAGTGAGACTAAGTTAAAGTTTTCTCACCAATCCTAATACGACGGCTTTGACTTTGCAATTTTCTGAACAAATTGTCTCGTAATCATTGTTGGACGGCTGCAAGCGGACAGTAGATTTGTCTTTGTAAAATCTTTTCAATGTTGCATTTTCATTATCCACAATTGCAATAACCAGTTGACCGTTATCAGCAGTACTGCGTTTACGGCAGATTACAAAGTCGCCGTCTTTTATCCCGTCGCCGGTCATACTGTCGCCCTTTACCTCAAGGGCAAATATGTCATCACTGTTTCCAAAACAGGAGTTTAAAGATAACGACTCAATGTTTTCGACGGCTTCAATGGGGACACCGGCAGCCACTTTTCCTGCAAGAGGTATTTCTTCCTGTGAATAGCTACAGTGATTTGGAATGTCGCTGTTGAAATAGTTAAGCAGTTTTTGCGCTTTTGAGGTTAGTTTCAAAGAGCGAGCCCTGGCCGGCAAAGCGGATAGCAGGCCTTTGTTTCGCAGTTCTGTGATGTGCTCGAACGTGGTGCTTCGGCTTATGTCTAGTTCGGACGCTAATTCTGCGATCGTCGGGGAATAACATTGTTCTGCCTGAAAAGCGCGAATCGCTTTTAATAGCTGCAGTTGGCGTGGGGTAAGCTGATTTCCTATCGTTGTTTTCAACGGCATAATCTAAGTTCTCCTTAGAAGTTGAGCCTATTAGTGCGGTTATAATTTCATTCAGGCGGCCGAACAGTTTGGCTGAATGTTTCTTTTGGGGCTGGGGCGGCCAAACCGAGACAAAATCACCACCTGGTCCGAATCTGCATACAGGCTCAATTTGCTTTTCTTTATCACTATCCATTTTTTCCAATCCTATTTTTAAGGAGGACTATGCAAGTGGTCACGTATCGATAATGCCACAGCAAATATTTGTATCGGTAAGGTGAGGGCAAAAACCCTAACAAAAACCGAACAAAAATCGGCGGATTGGAAATTTTTTTTAGCCTTACGTTATCTTGCCTGACAGATGCAATAATATAGGACGATTAGTTAAGTTGGAAGGAACAACAGCTGAGAATCCTGTGGAATAGTTATTTATTTTTTAAGAAAGCTTCAGGTAAGAATTCGATTATGTCGGTGGCAATTAGACTGACTTGGCCGCATTTTTCTGCTGCGATGTCGCCGGCTAAGCCATGAATGTAAACACCGAGAACCGCAGCATCGAAATTGCTCAAACCCTGCCCCATAAGGGCTATTATAACACCTGTGAGGACATCACCAGAGCCGGCTGTTGCCATGCCGGGATTGCCGGTTTTATTTATATATACTCTTTGACCGTCGGTAACGACTGTCCCTGCTCCTTTCAGTACCACGGTGGTTTTGGTTCTCTGTGCTAATTTGTCTACCTGGTCTTGGCGGTCGGCTGGCAGTTGTTCTCTGAATAGGCCGGACCATAATCTTTTCATCTCTCCCGGATGTGGCGTCAGAATCAAGTTTGCTTTGAGTTTGACCGGCCAGTCTTTTATGTTGCTAAGATTGTTCAGACCATCGGCGTCTATAAGCAGGCGCAGATGTTCCTGTTCGATTAGTGTTTCAAGTATAGAACGAAGTGCGCCGCTCGTACTAATACCGGGGCCGAAGGCGAGACAATCATTTTCACTGACGGCATTGAGTATAGCATTGATTGCCTTTGTGGATATTCGACCTGCATTGTCTTCGGCTAATGGTATAGTAGTGTAGGATGGCTCTATCGATGCGACTATCGGTAGAACACTTTTTGGGATGGCGACTCTAACAAGTCCGGCACCGGAGCGCAGAGCGGCGCGGCCGGTGAGGGCGGCGGCACCACTCATTCCGATACTGCCGCCCATGATACAGACTTTGCCGAAATCGCCTTTGTGGGCTTCAGATTTTCTTGGTTTTAATTTCGGGATGTCTTTTACTATTTTCATTTTTAGCTCAATTACCGCTTTGTTCAATTCTTTTGTTTATAAGTGTCGCCGCCATACCTGCGGAGAAGCCGTTGTCAATATTAACCACGGTGATACCTGCGGCACAACTGTTGAGCATAGTCAAAAGGGCAGCGATACCACCGAAGCTGGCGCCTGTGCCGACGCTGGTGGGGACGGCGATTACGGGACAACTGACAAGGCCTCCGACGACACTAGCAAGAGCTCCTTCCATTCCCGCTATAACAATAATGACGTTAGCGTGCTGAAACTGCTTTATATGCCCGAGCAATCTGTGCAAACCGGCTACGCCGACATCATAAATCAGCTCCGTCCGTTGGCCCATAATCTCAGCAGTAACTTTCGCTTCCGCTGCGACTGGTATGTCAGCAGTGCCAGCGGTAACTATCGGAATAATAGAATTGGAAGGTTTGATTTTCTTCTGCTCAAGAACGATTGCTTTGGCTGCTTTCTCGAATCTTACTTTCGGGAATGTTTTTACTAAAGCTTTGAAAACACTTTCCTCAGCCCGCGTGGCAAGGATATTGTTGCCTTTTTCAGCAAGTTTTGAAAAGATTTTAACTATCTGTTCGGTAGTTTTACCGGGACAGTAAATGACTTCGGGGAAGCCGCGTCGGATCTGGCGGTGGTGGTCTACGTGGGCGAAACCCAAGTCCTCAAACGGCAGGTGGCGAAGTTTTTCAACCGCCTCTTCTATACAGATTTTGTTACTTTTAACCTGTTTTAGCAGTTTTTTTAAATTTTCGGATTTAATAATTTGTTCCTCGTTTATCCGGTAGCTATTGGCTCAAGGGTTAAATCTGCAAAAAGCCCTGCTTTGAATTTATGATATGCCAAAGAAGCTACCATAACTGCGTTATCTGTGCAATATTGTTTTGGTGCAACCAGCAGTTTTCGAGGTGGTTTCATTGAATCGCAAATCTGCTGCAAACGGTTTCGCAATTCCGTATTGGCTGCTACTCCTCCGCCAAGCAAGACGGTTTTTGCTCCGATTTTTTCAACGGCTCTCTTCGTTTTTTTAACAAGTACATCAACCACCGCGGCTTGGAACGATGCAGCGATATCGGCGATTTGCTCACTTGTCATTGAGTCAACTTTGTTTTTGCCTTTCATATCCTGGCCATGGCAGTAATACAGCACAGCGGTCTTGATGCCGCTGAATGAAAAATCCAGCGAGTCCTTTCCGAGCATCGATATCGGGAATTTAATTGCTTTGGGATTGCCGTTTTTAGCTGCCTTTTCAATAGCAGGTCCGCCCGGATACGGTAATTTTAAGATGGTTGCTACTTTATCAAAGGCCTCGCCTGCGGCATCGTCAATTGTGGAACCCAGCAGCTTTGGTTGTAAGGGGGAATGATAGTCGTAAAGACAGGTGTGGCCGCCTGATACTATCAAAGCTGCGGCTGGTAAAGCGGGACTGTTTTGCTCTAAAAGAGCTGATTGCAGGTGTGCATGCAGGTGGTTTATTGCTATCAGCGGCTTTTCCCAGATAAATGCGAGGGTTTTGGCGGCGGTTACGCCGACTATTAAGGCGACTGTCAATCCCGGTTGATTTGCGATGGCGATTGCATCGATATCGTCTTTGTTAACATCTGCTTGCTGAATTGTCTCGGTTATGACAGGATATATTTTTTCGATGTGAGCTCGTGAGGCAATTTCAGGAACAACACCGCCGTATTTTTCGTGCAGCTTTGTCTGCGAAGCTATTATAGATGATTTGACTATCCGGCCATCGGCAACAACGGCCGCAGCAGTCTCATCACAACTGGTCTCGATACCCAGGATATTTATAGATTTGCTTTGCATAAGGCGGATATTAAAGAAATAAAAGTAAAAAGTAAAAGGTAAAAGTGGAAAAGCACGAAGAGCAAGGATGGGCTTTTTTGTTTTTATTTTGCTTGTTTGTAAATTTCGAGTTGTTCTTGGATTTGGACAAATGCGTTTTCGTCCTGTGCCTTGGAGGCCAGATCCAATGCTTTTTGCGCAGCTATTACAGCCTTGTCCAATTGACCCGCAGATGCATAAGCCGCTGCGAGTGTGTTAAGTGGTATTATCTCCTGCTGCATTGTTAGTTCAACTGCGCGTTGAGAAAGGATAATTGCCTGTTCGGCATCGCGCAGCTTTGGGTCCGGGTGGGTGGCCAAGACTCTGGCCAATCCGTTCAATGCTTCCCAGTCATTGGGTTCAAGGCGCACCGCCTCTCGAAAATGCTCAAGTGGCCCATCGAGCTGGCCTGCCATTATCATTGTCAGGCCCAGATGGTAGTGGGCTTTGGCATTGTTTGGATTTATTTTTAGCGCTTTGCGGTAATGGTCTATTGCTTCTTCAAACGCTTTTTGCTCTCTAAGTATTCCAGCGAGATTGTAGTGTGCTTCAGCATAGTCGGGTCTGACTTGCAGGGCCTTACGCAAATAATTGGCTGCCTCATCCAGCTTTTTATCTAATCCCAAAGCTATTCCCAAGTAATTGAGGGCATAGGTATTCTCCGGCTGAATTTCACTTGCCTTGTGTAAAACGGGAATGGCTTCCGAAAAATTACCTTGTTTTACACAGATGACACCCATCGTAAGCAGCGGCATTAATGCGTCCGGCCTTTGTGCGAGCAGTTGTTTGCACAGGTCTTTGCCTTCGGAGTATCTTTCCTGGTTAACCAAGTTGGGAAGGGCTGTACATCGATTATAAAAATCAACTAAATCCTTGGGGTCATCCTTACTCTGGTCGAACCCGGCGTTTTCGTCTATAGGGACGCCGCTAATATATCCAAGTGATTGTAGGCGTTTTATACTTGCCGAGTCCAAATCCAGCTTACTGTCAAAATTATCTCTGCGAACTTGTTTTTCCAAAATCTCCTTTAATTTATCCTGCAAGATGCGAACCTGATGAGGTTGTATTGCCACCAGGTTGTTAGATTCCCGCGGGTCTTTGGTGAGGTCGTATAATTCCGGGCGTGTGGTCTGTATGTATTTCCAGCGGTCAGTAACAACGCCAAGCAAGGAATTAGCGTTAAATATTGTGGGGAAGAGACTCTCACAGTATATATGCCTTTGATTTGTGGATGTATTTTCTTCTCCAAAGTATTGGCCGAGGTCGATTCCCTGTACCTGAGGTGGTGGCTTGATGCCAAGCAAACCACAAACGGTCGGTACTATATCAGTTAAGCCAACCAGCTCTTTAACACGTTTTGATTTGGTTTCTTCCGGTAACTTGAAAATCAAAGGAACTTTAATGCTGCTTTGGTAAATGAAGTAGCCATGGGTTTCCTCCCCGTGGTCCCCGAGCATTTCACCATGGTCAGATGTGACAATGATTAAGGTAGAATCATACACCCCTAAATCTTTTAATTTTTTAACGACCTGGCCAATACAGTGGTCGACATAGGAAATTTCCCCGGCATAAAGAGAGGAGGATTCGTTTTCTGAATCTTTAGGCCTGAAGGGTTCCGGGGGGTCGTATTTAACATGTGGGTCGAAGTAATGAAGGAAAAGGAAAAACGTTTTGCGGCAATTTTCTTCCAGCCATTTCAATGCATAGCGAGTTGTTTCCTCTGCTCTGCGTTCGCCTATGCCGACGCTTTTTAGGTTTTCATCAAAGTCGTCATTGTAATAATCAAAACCTTGGTCAAGTCCAAACTGCGAATCTATTGTGAAGGAGCTGACAACGGCAGCGGTTGTAAAGCCGCGTTTTTTTAATATCTCGGCCAGTGTTACGTTGGATTGGCTAAGCTGATAAAAATTATTATTGCGAACGCCGTGATATGGTGGAATAGTGCCGGTCAGCATAGAACTATGAGCCGGAAGTGTTATAGGAACCGGAGTGATAGTGTTGGTAAAGAGGATACCTTCCTTTGCGATTTGGTCGATGTTGGGGGTGGATTTCCGGTGATAACCATAACAACTGAGGTAGTCGGCCCGGCAAGTATCGATGCTGATGAGAAGAATATGACGGATTTTAATAGTTGTGTGAAAAAAATAAATCAGAGAACATACGATAACAATGAGGATTAATAATGCGAATAAGCGAAATTTACCGCGAATCTGAGAAGTCATTTTTTATCTACTTTTCTTGGTTTTTGTTTTTAATGCCGATTTTGTGAGAAGTATTATTTGTTTGCAAATGCTTTTACAGACGTGCAGTAGAGAGAATCTGATTGGAATAAGTCGAGGCAGTTCGAAATCCGTGCATGGATTTTGTGGCAATGAATCACCGGCAATTGTTATTTTGTCCGGGTCTGAGCAGCCAAAACCCATTTGTTTCGCTGTTTTGATAATCGGGATGTCCTGGGGATTGATGTTGACCAATTTACAGCAGATAGTTTCACAGGCGATTGGTTCGGTTCCACCCAAAAGAAACCCCAATGGTCTGGCTCTTCCGCGGATTGGGCCGGGGCCATCCATTACTGTGACCGCATCGATAATGGTCAGGACAGGATTTAGGAATTTGTATATTTCAATGAGCAGTTCACAAAACTCGCTGGCATTTTTGCCTTTCGCAAAATGCCATAAGGCTTTTCGTTTGCCGCTTACACAGCCGAACATATTCTTAACTGCAAACGTCGCTACCAATTGTTGATGTGTTTTGAGCTTTGGCATATTTATAATAACATCGGCGTCGAGCGCGGTTGAACTTAAACTGACCTTGGTGTTGTGCGTTCCTATTCGACACTTTCTTGGTTTGTCAAGCTGTTTTACCGGTACGGATAGTTTTTTCAAGTCTTCTTCCAGTTTTAAAGCTCTTATACAGGTAAAGACATTGCTCCAGGCTGGGGAGTCGCCGATGAAAGGCCTTGCGCCGAAATCCTTTAGAAGGGTAGCAACTCCGAGCAGTACCGCCGGATCTGTCTGTGTGGCATAGCGGCGGGACCTCGGGGCAATGAAATTCGGCTTAAGCAGGACAGTATCACCTCGCGTTACAAATTTTTCCAGTCCGCCGAGAAGTTCGAACTGTGTAGCAATCGCCCGGGAGATTTTGGCTTGGTTGTAATCAAGGCATCGGGTTAATGTCACCGTTGGATTGGGCATACGGCGGCTCAGTCAATTATCCTGGTACAAATAATTAGGAATATTCTGATAGTTGTAACTGGTTTAGATTTGGGCCTGCTGAAAAGTAGGCTGCCTAAGGTTATTTGGTGGTCGATGTATTTTTCCGGTCCGAGCAAAACAAAATCGCCTGGGCTCATTTTCAGGTTAAAGCCGGCAGAGGTAAAAAGAAATTCGGCCGATTTTGCTTGAGCGGCTAATTGTGGGATAGGACTTCGTATTGGTGATGGAAATACCGGCTGAGCATTAAGCCGGCATACACCTCTTGAGCCGGGGATTTTTTCAACTTTTATTCGAAGAGCAAGCTTGCCTGGGCCAATGGTTACTCCTTCCATAGATCTGGCGATTGAGATATAGAAGACGGTTTGTTCCTTGTTTAACCTTGTAATAGTAAAGTCATTTGTCCCGCCGTCAGGCAACAGCAGCGAAACTGTTTCTATGTGCTTTCCACCACCATCGCGTAGTACATTGGCGATTGTATTCCACATTTGGATTTGACCAAAACCAACTGAAAATGAATTAGCTTTGAAAGCGTCATAGTCATTAAATTGTAACGGCTTTGTGTACAACATCTGCCAGATTTCGTTCAGTACGCTGATGTTTTCAGCGGGTATTTTAAAAGTGTGGATATCGAAATTTATTGTCTTTAACAATCGTCCTCCGCCGTCTTGTAAATTATGAGAGGGGGCTAAATCGCTTATCTTGACCTGCTCCCATATAGGTTTGTTTTTTTCAGGGGCATTGCAGCTTGTAAGTAACGTTGCCGTGCAGGTGAAAACCATAATTTGGGAAAAACGAGTCATAGAGATAGATTAGCGGTTACGAGAAGTGCTGTCAAATGCAATTGACAATTCACAATTTACATTTTACAATCGGAGTTTGATTTGGGGAATAGTGTAACGGTAGCACAAATGACTCTGGATCATTTAGTCAA
>CAZDQP010000026.1:0-24229 GCA_964507485.1 uncultured Pirellulales bacterium
TTTCCTGCTTATAGTAATTTCTCTGTACGATTATCGCAGGAATAATAAGTCCTGCTCCTGTTGCCAGGCCAAGGATAATATAGCCGTAATCTTTTATAAAAAATGCCAGCAGTGCACCTATGAAAATCCCGACTCCGCCTCCAAGCCATTCTTTCGAATGAAAAATTCCGGTGATGCTCAGGGCGATACTGAATAATATTGCAAAAAGGAATCCTGGGTCTCCCGCACAGTAATTGTTAAATGCCGTGCCCAGAATGCTCCAGGTAAGGCCGTGCATTACCATAATAATAATCCATACCCAGGTAAGTTGTTTTCTTAGAAGGGGGATGAAACCGGCATTTTTGTCACGTTTGGTTACTACGAAAAGGGTGATAAAAATATAGCAAAGTCCAAATGCCATCAGCGGCAGAAAAACAGCCCAAACCCACTTGAAGAGCTGGTATTTTACAAGAAAATGTATCGCAGGATAAGTAATTATACAGACCACCCCCCACATAATCATGGTGTGAGTGTCGGGATTGACCTGCTTGTACGTTTTCTCCACTGCCGACCGCATAAACTTGATGTCTTCAGCGGCATTTTTTTGTTCTTCAATACCTTCTTGTTTAGGTCTCGTTTCTTCATTGGAGTATTCGTTTTTCATGTTTTTACCTCCTTTTATAAAGAACTTTATATTATAAAGCATATATTAACAACAACCTCTTTTTCTTGCAAGCAAAAATTATGTATTTTTTCATGTTTTTTTTGACCTCTTAAAACCATGTTTCCCACGGGGATACCGCCGGCGGCTTCGGCGAATTCAAAAGCTAAGCCCCCGCGGCGCCTAAGCGGAGTGCTTGCTGTTGTGTCCTCCAGTTCGGCCTTCTTTTTTTATTGCTGTTGCTGCCTACTGCTCGGATACTTTTCCACTGGTATGCCTTCGGCATACTTACTGTATGTTTCCTCGTTGCGGCCTCCGGCAGCACCAGCAATCAGGGCCTATCGGCAGCGCCTGTGATTTTTACGTTGACTTTTGTCTGAAATTTGGTACAATACTTACCCAGTCCTTAGAGACTGCATTTCGCCCAGCAGGGCAAGGTCGTGGGACCAGCAGGTCCGGGTCAGAAACGACTAAATATTTTATATCTTTCAGGGGAGTTTGCCTCGCCTTTTATAAGGCGCTCGTAAACCTCAGCGGAGACTTTCTATAAACTATGAACAGAAAATTCAATCAATCAAAAACAACTAATTATGCAAAACGAACCCAATTTCCAAAATGCCAAAATAACCCTAACTTTAGTAACAGCAGTGACTACGAACAAAAAACTATGAACAATGAACTGCCAAAAACGAACCCAATTTTCCCACCCCAGACAACGCCCGCTTACTTCAGCCAGTCTTGAGCAAACTCGGCAAAGTCAAGAAAATCGATTATGCCGTCCCCTCCCGATGGGAAAATATCTGCAGACGGCTCATCACCCAGCCAGTTCTCAGCCAGTATATCCAGGTCATCGAAGTCCACATCTTCATCGCCGTCTATATCACCCTTAATATCAGCCGTGGAATTCATCCGCTCTATCGCCGTCGCCGCCCATATCACCGCCGCCTGACCATGGTGATTGCCGATTTCCGTCGGCCGGTCAAAATAATACTGCACGTCCGAGCTGGCGCCCGTCCCTATGCAGACTTCATGAACCCGCCCCTGCTCGTCAACATAATCCTCCAGTGCCGCCCAGCCGTCCAGTGCGGCCTGCTTGTACGGCTCCTCAGGAAGCCATCCTTGGTCCACTCCGGTCGTCAGCGCAAAAACAAACATACCTGTGCACGACGATTCCACCCAGTTGCGGGGGTCGCTGCCCATATCGAGCACTTGGTACCACATCCCGCTTGCGTCCTGGTATGTGACCAGGCCTGCCATCATATTCTGATATTTAGTCATCAGTTCCGCCCGCTGCGGATGGTCTTCCGGAATACCCAGCAGCACCTCTGTCATTGCCGATGCCGCCCACCCGTTGCCGCGTCCCCAGTGAATCGGGGCGCTCAACGTATGGTAAAAAAGCCCGTTGGATTGCTGCAGATTTTCTACTTCTCCCATATATCCCAAAAGCTGGGTCACTGCATGGTTCGCATAATTAATATCACCCATAGACTTATACGCCTGCACCTGAAGCGAGCCAATCATATAAGTATCATCTATCCAGAATCGCGTGTATTCACTCAGACCGTCCGGACGCGGATTCTCGAATTCCGCATCCGCCAGATACAGCGCCGCTGTAAGGTAGTTGGCATCTCCGGTTTGGCGATACAGCTCGAATGGAAGTATCCCATACACATTGTCATCAACGCTGCCTTCCGGCGGCATTTGCGACCCCGAATAATAAGAAGACGGATAAGCAGCAATGACACTGTCCTTCAGTCCTGTATCTTCTGTTATCTCAGAATATATCATCACTCCGTAATAAGCACAGACTGTTGCGTAATAGGTTCCAAGCGACTGACTTATTATATACTCTGCTACGAGGTCGCCTATCATAACCGGCGCATAAGTCGTAAAGTGCCAGTCGTTCCCTGCATATATTGTCCCATCGTCGTTGGAATCAACCGCCCAGTAATACGTTGTATCAATATCAAGGTCGCCCGGCGGGTCGTAACTCCCCGTATAAACCGTATGCTTCGGATTGCTGTGTGCGGTCGGATTGGTTCCGAAATAAACATCATAGCTGGTGGGTATATATCCCGCAGGACTATCCCAGGACAAATTCGTGGAAACCAAAACGTTATCCTCACCATTACCCGGATTTGGGCCAGTGGCGATATTCGGATTAGGAGGCGTCCCATTAACTACAAAGCCGATGAGCACCTGACGATTTGCGCCCGAGTGAGTCACGCTCGGAGTTTCGGCCGCTCCCGTTGCAGATTTGTGACCGGCTGCCCCCGTAGACGAAGAGAATGACTGGTCGGTGCCTTCAGTGAAGCCGTTATTAAACGTATACGAACCCGAGTTACCGCAGGTCGCGCCGATAATAACCATATCACCATCATTGGTAGTCAGCGCAGAAGTTGTGATTGTATTACCGCTGGTTGTGCCATTATTATCTTCGTCCCCGGTAAGGGTTGTCTGATTAACATCCTGAAGGAGTACGCTGGTGTATACGACATTATCAGGTGTCTGGTTCCACGAAACACTAAAGGTGCTCCCGCTCGCAGCACCGACGCCTGCCTCGTCGAGAATAAACGCTGCAACACACGCACGGGTCAACGGGTCTCCGCTACTGACCAGTATTTCGGTGACCGGGGTCATCGACTGTCCGCCAAAGCTTACCGTATTCAGCACTATATCCGGGCTGTCATCATCTTCACAATGTGCAATGAATATAAGTGCGCGATTAGTGCCGGCTTCTTTTGTATGTGATGTACCCGTTACCCATGAACCAATAATTTCGACCTGGCTAAACGCCGATTGAGCTAAACCCAACACCGCCAACAATATTACCGACAGTAAAATAGTTGCTACTCCTCTTTTTTGCCCGTTTATTGCACTTTTCATCGTCACAAAATTGGTACCGCCGCCCCGATACAGGTGAGATTACAACACATATATTTACCCTACTCTCTGTATAAAAATTATCCCTTTACGCTCCATTTATACCATTTTCCGGTATGACTTGTCAAGAAACATATAATACTTCTCGCTAAAAGACAGCATTATACGTATTTAGTGTTTGTCTCTGCACTATAGCACAACTCGCTCTACAACGTAATTTGCTGTCTTTACAAGACAATCTTTCGCAGCACTATCCTTCAATTCCGAAAGCCACCCCGTTGCTCTCGCAACATATTCTTTTGCCCTGTTGTATGCATATTCAAGCGAGTTAGTTGATCTTAAAATTTCAGCAAATGCTCTCTTGTTATCTCTCACTGACACCATCTTATTTATTAATTTCCCCTTCTGATTTTCCTCTGCACCTGCTAATAAGTGTATCACAGACAAAGTAAGTTTGTTTTTATCGATATCATTACCAGCAGCTTTGCCTATTTTGGCCTCATCGCCGACTATGTCGAGCAAATCATCGGTAATTTGAAACGCAACACCTAAATTCAAACCGAAATCAGACAACAATCGGACCTCCGTTTCACCTGCCCTGCTTAAAAACCCGCCGAGATAACAACAACTGCTGAAAAGTGCTGCACTTTTTTCGGTAATTATGTCGAGATACTCTGTTTCACTTAACTGCCAATTTTCTCGCTGCGTTATCTGCCTCAATTCACCTTCACATGTTCGGCCCGCCGAATTTGCAATTATCTTCATAACTTCCGGTTCCAAATCAGCACACATCCTGAAAACATTACTCAACAAAAAATCGCCCAACAAAACCGCAGACTCATTACCCCACAAACTGTTCACCGTAGCCTTCCCTCGGCGCCTCCGCCCTTCATCTATAACATCGTCATGTAGTAAAGTGGCATTGTGAATCATCTCCATAATCGATGCAACACGTATGTGCTGGCCTGTGATTTTACCAACTGCCCTACCGGAAAGTAAAACAAGGCCTGGACGAATCATTTTGCCGCTGCAGCTATTCAAGTGCTTCACCAGTCGCTTGATTCTGCTTTTGTCGGGACAACACAACAACTGCTCATTCATCAGCTTTTTCACCTTCCCCAACTCATCACTGATAAGTCTAAAAGCAGCAATACCACCCTGATACAGACTGCTGGAAGTGTCGATATTCGCCGGTAAATTCATAGTATATATGCTGCGAGCTTGGCCCCTTGTATCTCGACCGTCATACGAGACAGAGACATTAACTATTTGCTCTTTCCGTGAGCGTATTTGAAGAACTTCTTCCTCATTAGACGGGTATAAGACCCTGGCTTGCCGTCCCCGATAACCCTGCCGTCAATCTCCACAATGCCAATGACCTCGGCAGCCGTACCGGTAAGGAAAAATTCGTCACAAACGTATAAATCAAATCTCGTAAGGTTTTGTTCAACCACCTTAATCTTTGCTTCCTTAGCCAATCTGATAACGATACCGCGTGTTATCCCCTCAAGCGCGCCGGCTTCAATCGGCGGTGTATATATCACTCCTCCTTTTACTATAAAAACGTTGTCACCGGTCGCCTCAGCAACATATCCCTCATGGTTGTACATAATCGCCTCAGGCAAATTTACATCCAGCGCCTCAATCTTGGCCAGAATGTTATTGAGATAATTCATACTTTTTACCTGCGGAGGAATTGCCAACGGATGATTTCGGACCGTAGTAGCGCTAATCACCTTCATCCCTTTTTCGTAAAGCTCCTCAGGATAAAGCTGTATATTGTCCGCTATAATAAATATTCTTCCAGGCTCACATACAAAAGGATTCAGCCCCAAGGTACCCGAGCCGCGCGTTACAACAAGCCGGATATAACCATCAATAACATTATTAGCCTCAACGGTTTTTTCTAACGCATCAATGAGTTTGTTCCTGCTCATTGGGATATCAAGACGAATTGCCTTTGCCGAGTCATAAAGCCGCTTGATGTGCGCCTCCAGCTCAAATACCCTGCCGCTGTAAACACGAATACCCTCAAAAACCCCGTCGCCATAAAGAAGGCCGTGGTCAAATACACTTATCTTGGCATCCGTCTCATCCACAAGCTTGTTATCAAGCCAAATCTTCAATGCCATACAATATTCCTTTAACAGACCCGCGCACCGCGAACATACGTTTTATACCTTTTCACCTTATCCTGCCGTCCGCCAATGTTATTATCCGCCCGGCCTTTTGGGCTATCCTTTCGTCATGTGTTACCATCACAATCGTCTGGCCGGTGCTATTTAATTTTTCAAAGACCTCAAGGATACCATTTCCCGTCGCAGAGTCAAGATTTCCCGTCGGCTCATCGGCCAAAAGTATTTTCGGTTCGTTCATCAACGCCCTGCCGATAGCCACTCTTTGTCTCTCTCCACCCGACAATTGATACGGTTTATGATTGACCCTTTTGCCCAAACCAAGCTCGACAAGCAATTCCCTAGCACGGCCTCTTGCCCATCTCCGGCTACCAAGCCAGCCGAATATACTTTTAGAGGCCATTGCCGGAAGGAAAACATTTTCCAATACATTTAATTCGTCCAATAAATGATAGAACTGAAAAACAAATCCTACCATTTTATTGCGAAATTTATTCAATTCTCGCTCCCTTATTCGGCTTAAATCACGTCCTTCAAAACTAACTATACCTTTATCAGGCCTGTCCAGAGCACCTAATATATGCAATAGCGTACTTTTACCACTTCCTGAGGCCCCGACTATCGCCACAAACTCACCTTTTTTAACGGCCAAATCCACCCCCCTGAGTACGCTGACTTCTGCCTCGCCCATCTGGTAAGACTTACAAAGCCTTTCTGCTTTTAGTATAAAATCGTCATTTCTCATAATTGGCTCACTTGCAAAGTCTCCACCACCTCTAATTTCGCCGCCCGCTGACTCGGTAAAAAAGCTCCACCCAAACATGCTGCTATTGCCGTTATTATTATCACTGCTAAAACCTTTGAATCAATAGTATTGGGAATATCACCGATAGCATACATCGTTCTGTCCCATAACTGAAACCCAAAATGCTCAAAAAGAAGGTCTTCTATACTGTTGATTTTGAGTAAAAATAACCAGCCTCCTAAAACTCCAACAGCACAACCAAGAAGGCCTATCAAAAAAGCAAAACATGAAAATAATTCGATAATATCCCGCCTCGATACGCCTATACTTTTTAATATGCCGATGTCCTTACTCTTATGACTGACAATCATATAAAAAACAACAAAAATAATAAAAACCGTTGTGACCCCCACAAGAGAAAACATAATCGTCAGCATCGTCTGCTCTTTCTCCATAGCTGCAATAAATCCCCGTCTGTACTCCTTCCAGCTTTGCACCGTGACTGTACTTAGCAACTCTGCCTGTTTATCGTTTTTTTTCGCTTCCACAAAGTCATTCCACATTAAGGCGACTTTTTCACAGCCCTCTTCAAGCGTCACACCCGGTTTGAACTTTATATGGATTGCACTGACTCTCTTGATAGGACCCGCCATACCACAAAGTAATTGCGCATCTTCAAGCGGCAGATAAATAAACGAACTATCAACTCTTGCTAATCCGCTGTGCAACGTGTCGCTATAGTAGAAAGTCTTCGTGTTCACTAATCCCATACCGGCTTTTGCCAAAGCGCCTTTAGAGGTCAAAGGAAAACAGCTAACCATAAGAGCAGTCTTGTCAGGACTGTCTTCATAAATGTATTTTCCATTTTCGTCACGTCCCAACCATTGATTTATCCCTACTACAAAACCAACAAGATTCGGGTCGTAGGATGGCTTAAATGCTTTAGACACATCATTCTTACGGTGGTACAGCATCTCGCCAAAACCGGTAACCCTGCTGTGTTTAACAGGGTCCACACCCATAATTTCTGCGCCGAGACTCTCCTCTAAACCGCGATTTCTCACCAGCGCATAACTTTTCACCGCCGCCGACACACCCTCAATAAAATCAGACCCTTCAACCCTTTCCATAAAATCCTCATAATAAGGAAAACCAACCAGCGATTCGGTCCCAACTACACAATCACCTACCCATCTATGATTATTGACCTTAAAACTGCCCACCAAGCCCGTAATTACGGTCATCACCACAACTACTATAAATACACAGAGTGCCACCGCAAGAAATGCTATATAGCTGATGCGCTTCTTGAACAGGTAACGAAATGACAAAATAATTTTATACATTATCAAATTATTTATTCATATCTCAGAATATTAACGGGTTTTGTCCTTGCTGCAATAATCGCCGGTATCAGGGCCCCTGCAGCCGCCGCTATAACTGCAGACAACGCTATAAGGAATGCCCAATTCCAATCAACTTCATTCGGTATCCTGCTAAACATATATACACTGCTCTTCCAAAGCTTCAAACCAAAGATTATCCTTATCCACTCTTCAATGATATTTATATTCCTTGTTACAATATCACCCAACACTATACCAGCCGCCGAACCAATCAAGCCAACACATACGCCGAAACCGGTAAAAATCAACGCTACTGAACTATTCGTCGCACCGCAGCTTTTTATTATCGCGACATCTTTCTGACGTGTATCGACTATCATATAAAATATGCAGAAAATCAATAGAACCGCACTTAAACTTACTACGCCGAATATCAACAGCAGAACTCCCATTTGCTTTCGAAACTCTGCCACATATCTGCTCTGCATCTGTTTAGCCGTGACAATTGCCGTTCTTCTTATAAGATACTGCTCCCAGCAAAGTTCCTCAGTAGCAAAACTCTCCCAAACTCCGCGTATCTGCGCCAGCGCAGCATCGGCATCGGCTCCCGCTATCAGCTTAATTTGAATCTGGCCGGCAACAGCTTCGTTCTCCCCCGAGTATAAAACCTTCTGCAGTTCTTCTATAGGTAAATATACTAATTTCTTATCAAAATGATAAACACCTGTGAAAACAACATCTGCAATTGTAAATCTTACGGTTCTTCTCTTTACTGCCGTCCCGCTCTCATCTTGCGCTTCCACCACTGTACCTGTCGTTAGAACGGCCTGCTGACCAATCATTCTTCTAACCGCCTCAAAATCATACTCATCTGTCTCCTCATCCGGTTGCGCCACCACGCCGATTCCCACAAATCCATATGCCAAACGCTCGTCCCTTGATATTGCAGACTTGTTCCCTGATACCAGTTCAAGTTTCGAGAATCGATTATCCAAATTTGAGACTCCCCAAATTTCCACCCCACGAACATCACCCTTGCCCAGGTGCAACAATCCCTCGGCCGACAACCTTGCCGACGCTGACTCCACTACATTTCTTTGCTCTAATCGCCGGATAAGTTCTTCGTATTTTAAAAATTTAACCGGCGGCTCCAGAACCACATCCCCTATTGCTTCAACCGCGCTTTGCTCAAAAGCTTCTATAAAACCGCCGAACAAGCTGGCCACGACTATCAGAAGCGCTGCCGATAAAGCAACTGCAGCTACACTTAAAAATATAATCTTTTTCTTATGCAGGTACCGCAGCCATAAAAACAATTTTAGCATATTCAGCCCAATCGTTTCATTCTGCCACAGGTCTAAGAAGTGGAAACAGCACCACGTCACGAATGCTTGCAGCGCCGGTTAGAACCATTACCAATCTGTCAATTCCAATACCAAGCCCCCCTGCCGGCGGCATACCATACTTCAGTGCCGTTATAAAATCAGCATCCATTTTTGCCATCGTTTCTTCTTGCCCGCGAAGCTGGATTTTGAAATTCTCCTCCTGAATAACCGGATCGTTCAACTCCGTATAGGCATTAGCCAGTTCCATACCAGCTATATAAAGTTCAAAACGCTCCGCATATCCGGGATTGTCCTTTTTACGCTTCGTTAACGGACACAAAGCCGATGGATAATCAATTACAAATGTCGGCGAAACCAGATTCTCCTCCACCGTTGCCTCAAACACTTCATTGACAACCACAACATCATCCATACCAGCTTCATCTAAACCAAGCTTCTTTGCCTTGACTCTAACAGATTTGATATCATCTATACTGCAGTCGCTGTATTCCTTTAACAGCTCGGTATATGTGGCCCGCCGCCACGGCTTCGAGTAATTAACAATCACTTCGCCGAATTGAACCTGTTCGTCCTCGCAATACTTTTCCACCAAAACACAAATAAGCTCCTCCGTCAAATCCATCATCACGTTGTAATCAGCGTAGGCCTGGTACAATTCCAGCATTGTGAACTCCGGGTTATGTACCCTGCTCAGCCCCTCATTTCGAAAATTCCGGTTTATCTCAAATAATTTCTCCATTCCGCCGACCAATAGTCTTTTGAGAAACAGTTCCGGTGCAATCCGCAGGAACAGTTCCATATCCAGCTTGTTATGATGCGTCACAAACGGCTTTGCCGCCGCCCCGCCGGCCTCTTGCTGCATCATCGGTGTCTCAACTTCCAGAAAACCACGTGACCCGAGAAACTCACGAATCACAGCAATTATCGAGCTGCGCTTTTTGAACAGGTCCATCACTTCAGGATTGGCCCACAAATCCACGTATCTCTGCCGATAACGCAGGTCAATATCTGACAAACCATGAAATTTCTCCGGAGGCGGTAAAAGCGATTTGCCCAATAAAGTCACCTCATCCACCCATATGGTAATCTCCCCTGTTTTAGTCTTCCCCAACCGACCGGCGGCACCGATTATATCGCCAAGCTCGAACAACTTCGCAACTGACCATTGTTCACCCAGCAGTTTTTTGCTCAAGCCAATTTGGATAGTGCCACTCCAGTCACGCAGGGTCATAAAAATCAGGCTGCCGATGTCCCTCAGCAGCACAATCCTGCCTGCGCATTTGGCTTGTTGGTTCTCGTCGCCATCTTTAAACCTGACCTTAATATCGCTGGATTGCTCTGCCCCCTCATATCTGCTGCCGTAGGGGTCTATTCCCAATTCCCTGATGCGAGACAGCTTCTCCTGTCTCTGCCGCTCAAATTGGCTTATTTCCTGCTTCGCCAAATACTCACACCTCGCAAATTTCAGGTTTCAGAATCATCTGCTCGATTTAATTCGCTAACGAGGTTCTGAATCAATTTGCTTCTAATGACCAAAACACCGACCGCCAATTGAGGGTCGGTGGATAAACTTTCTTCAACTGAGTGCTTTTTTAGCGGCGCCGTCTCTCTGTCGTGGCCGGCTCTTACTAACACATCATTGTCCCTCTGTACATCAAACATTGTTTTCACTTCATCGCTTCTCAACTTCACCTCGATATTCGGCCCAACGCCCCAATCATTTCCACCTTCTTTCTTCGCCACTTCCTGGCTTTTAACTCTTTGGCCCGAGGGCAAGTGATAATACGCCATCGTATATTTTAACTGCGCTCCTCCTCTGGGATACGAGATTATTCCTTGCACACTGCCTTTGCCGTGCGTCCTTGAGCCGACCAAAATCGCCCGCTTGTGGAGCGGGTCCGCCAGCGCTCCAGCCACAATCTCTGATGCGCTTGCAGAGTAATTGTTTATCAGTATAACTAACGGATAATTTGGATGAGTCCCTTCCTTGTGTGCCCAGGCATAGGTCGATGATACCCATGACCGCGGCCGGGTTATCACTATCGGGCCTTCTTTAAGAAAAGCATCGGCCACATCGACCGCCGCACTTAAAAGTCCGCCGCTGTTAAATCGCAAATCTAAAATCAAACCCTTCATACCCTCCGCCTCAAGTTCATTAAGAACCTTTTCAAGTCCGGAAGTGGTCTTGTCGGAAAAACTCGTAATACGGATATAGCCGATTTTCCTGTTCTCATCAATCATATAAAGCCATTTGCCCGTTCCGGTTCTCTGCCAGCCGCGAATTGTTGGAACGGTTATCTTGGCGCGGGTTATAGTAATATCCTTTATCTCATCCTCTCCCGCCCGCCTTATTGCTAATCTTACTTTTGTACCTGCCGGGCCTGTAATATTCTTAACTGCACAGGAAAGACTCATATCCTTTGTTTCTACGCCGTCCACCTTTTCTATTATGTCCTCCGCATCAAGACCTGAGTAGTATGCTGGAGTATCCGGCAATAGACTCACTACCGTTAACAGCCCTTTTTCTTTTGAAATCTCTATCCCGATTCCCGTAAACTCATTGGTCATCATCTTTTCAAAATCATCCACCTGCTTCGGCCAAACCAAAACTGTATACGGGTCAAGTGTAGACAACGAAGCCTCCGCAAAATGTGCAATCAGCACCTGTGGTGATAACTCTACGGTTCTTGTGTTTAGTACCAGCACCCTTTCAAAAATATCTACAAATTTACCTTTGCTCACCTCCATCGGCGAACGGCTGATTTCATCTAAAATTGCCGACAGGCCGTATGACCATGCCGAAAGCTTCTCTCGCCTTGTAACCTCCGGCTCAGGCAATAAGCCCGAAGTATCTGGCAGTAAACTCGTCACCTCAGCCAGCAATCGACAGCGTTTGACAGCTTCAATCGCCATCTGCCGATAATCAATAATACTGGTGACGTAATTGAATCTCAGTGCATCGAGCGATCGGACAAATATCTCTTTATTAACACCTTCAAAACGTTCCTCACAGCTTTCACACGGATTGTCTTGAAACGATATCGCAATATTAGCCTTTTCTATAAGCTGCTCCGCATGCTCTGAATACGACTCATTAGTTTTATCAATAGCCTGCAGCCAACTGTAGCATATCGCATATGCCTCAAGCCATTCACCATTTGACTCGAATTCACGAGCTTTATCTATCGCTCTTTGAAAAGTTTGCTGTGTAAACGGCTCGGACAATAACTTAATCTTTTGTGCCTCATCGGAAAACTCGCTGACCTTGGCAATAACAGATAGTGCTTTTGAAATATCATTTACTTCGTTCACCTCCTGCGCACCATTTACGCCCTCAGCTTTTGCTTCAGTTCGTAATTTCTCCAGTTCAGCTAAATGCTCCATGCACGTAGCTTCACGAGTTGACTTTCGAGCTACTTCTATCGCTTCATATTCGGAAACAATATCTGCAAGTTCCGCAATATATTTGTTGTTGGATTTCTCTCCTCTACCGACAAGCTTCCGGGCAGTAGCAAACTCACCCCTGTCTATAGCGGCGCAAACCTCATCAATTTGTGAGTTTGGGTCACACGCAACATCCATCTCCTGCACCGACACTCGTGCAGACAAATCTGCCGCTTTGTTCATTTCGGGCTGAACAAACGCAGACGAATGTACCTCTTGAACAGCTTCAACGGGCTCCAGCCGTTCCGGTACTCGGCAGTAAATCAATCCACAAAAGGCTACTGCCAAACAAAAAGTTAAAATCAAATATCCTTTTTTTGCTCGCAAATCCAGTCTCTCATACCTTGTATAAATTTGAACCTGTCGTTAGGTTGTTTAAATTCCAGTCGTTTGGATATTGTTGTAAATTTCGTATCGAACGTTTCGTGATTCTCAAATACACTCCGCTGCCTTGCCCGCGCAGCCCAAAACATGCAACTTGTGCTTTACCATTTCTTTTATAGCTTCTCTACCAGGGCCAAGGTACTTGCGAGGGTCAAACTCAGCTGGCTTCTCCGCAAAAACCTGTCTGATTTTGGCCGTCACCGCCATTCGCAAATCTGTATCGATATTGACCTTGCAAATCGCCATCTTTGCCGCCCGGCTTATTGCCTCCTCAGGAACTCCCATAGCATCAGGCATCTTGCCTCCATATTTATTAATAAGGTCCTTGAATTCCTTAAGAACACTGCTTGAACCATGCATAACCAACGGAAATCCAGGCAACTTATCTGCTATTTTCTGTATAACATCAAAGGCAAGCTTCGGCTCGCTCTTGAATTTATAAGCGCCGTGACTTGTTCCACACGCCACAGCAAGCGAATCACAGCCGGTTTTCTCTACAAACTCTACCGCCTGCTCAGGGTCGGTCAGGTGTTTGGCAATATCGTCCATACTCACACCTACAACGTGCTCTTCAATTCCGCCTAACTGACCCAATTCTGCCTCGACTACAACGTTATGACTATGTGCATACTCTACTACTTGCTTGGTGACCCGAATGTTCTCCTCGAACGGTAATTTCGAGGCATCTATCATAACCGACGTAAAGCCGTCATCCACAAACTGCTTACAGGTCTCAAAACTATCACCGTGGTCAAGATGCGTAACTATCGGAATATCAGGGTTTTCTTCAACCGCCACATTAATAATAGCATTCAGGTAGCTAATGCTCGCATAAGACCGGGCGCCTCTGGAAACTTGAAGGATAAGAGGCGCCTTTTCTTCCGCTATTGCACTCACTATCCCCTGCGTGATTTCCATATTGTTCACGTTGAACGCTCCGACCGCATAACCTCCTTCATAAGCCATCTTAAACATCTTTTTGGTATCGACCAATCCCATACTCTTCTCCTTATCGAACTAAAATCTGAAATCTAAAAACTAAAGAGCTGAACTACAAATCAGGGCTCAATAAACCTTATACATTTCTGCCTTTGTTAATAACCCGCCGGTCCGGTTAACCCGGAATACCTTCGCTGCCCTATACCCAGCTCCGGAACGCCCTGGGGCCATATACTGAACACAATCGCATGTCTGTCCAGCGACTCGTCCGCACTGAATGTAAAACCGTAATACATCCTGTGATACCGACGCAGCAAAGTCAACTCGCTTAACACATTTACACCATAGTCAAAATCATACTCTTGCGCAAAAACAAGAGTATATCGCGGGTCAAGAACATAAGTAGCTGCAAAAGTGAACGCGCTCGAACCCTCCTCGTCCAGAACATCCACACGTCTTAAATATCTGTTGCCTATATAATAGCTCAAATTAGGCCAGCAAAGATGAGAAATACCAATATTAAATTGCTGGATAACGCCGCTTTGAATATCAAAATTCATGTCGCTCAATATCGCCGTAGTATCGCTTGTACGCCAGATATAGTCGGCGCTGAAGTAATCACGCCTTGGACCAAACATCTCAAATCTGTGAAGACCGGTCGCCTGAACGCCGTCATGAGTAACCATATCGCCGTTAAATATCTCAGGTGCCGAAAGAACTCGAAGAGGTACAATTGGACGCGACCAGATAAAACGGTCGGGACCGGATTCATCTGCTTCACCGCTATGGTTCAACCACGTAAACTCCGTATCCAAACGCATCCACTCAACAGTCTGCTGTTCACCGTCAGAACCACGTTTAGTTAGCAGACGCTGAGAAATCCCTGCATTCAACGTATCACGCTGCTGAACAACATCATCACTCTCCTCGTAAATCACACCTGTAAAGTATGGTTTTATAATATGACGCAGTTGGTTCAAATCCCAGAGTCGGGACTTCACATTAGGATAATCCTTCCAGAATGGCCGCGGAAAAACACGGATCCCCGCCTCACCAATCCAAACATCCTTGTCTCCGAAACTGCCCGTATTGCTGCCGTCAACAAGCGTTCTCGTAAAACCGCTGCGGTTGTCATAGCCGAACGTACCCGCCACATACGGAACAATTTTAAACGGCTCTGCCCGAATTGGCATATCAAGCTCTGTTCGGTGCGACACAAAAGTAAACCGGTCCTCGTCGATTACCGTCAAATTCGTCGCCACCCCAGGCGTTATAGGTTGAGAATGGTCTTTGCCTATCTTCTGACGTAGCTGGCCGACTTCGGTATCGCTGTATAATGTGAACTTATCATCAAAAAGTGACTGTCCCGTCAAATGAAATTCACCGCTGGGCAATTCTTCGAGCTCATCAGCAAATCTGTTTATGCGGCCTTTACCAAGAATAGACAACGCCCAGTTGTCCTGAAGACGCTTAAGATGAACATAAGTCTCCTGTTTCTCGCCGGAGTAAAACTCGCTGCGATAAAAACTCTCGATGAAATGCTCATCGGAAATATAACTAACTCCCGTCGTAAGCTGCCAGTTATAGGGTAGAAATTGCCTGTGACGCCACGTAAACCGTCCACGAAGCTCGTTGTCGGGCTCAAGGTCTTTTCGACTCCTCATCCTGCCGAGTCTGTCTTCGCCGTGGTCGCTCATTATATAACCTAAAAGCTCCCCGTAATAATTCTCCCTGTCATAATCAATCTCGACTCCGGTGCCAACGCCTCGCTTGCTATAATAATCAAGGAGAAATGTACTATCCGTTCCTTCCGGCTCTCGCAATCCAAGCATACGGGATAAATACCAACGGCTCTCAACTAACACTCCGAAATGACTGTCATAACCACTATGCACGCTTTTGAGAGGAACATCTGGCCTTTCAAGATTAGCTCGCATAAACGGCCAGTAGAAAAGTGTCCGCCTGCCCATCTTAAAACGAACATCACGCATCTGAACATCATAACTGCTGTCTGAGACACCACCATTTTGCTCGTCGATGGCTGTCGTATCTGTAATAAGAACGCTCGACGCCGTAAGAGAAAGCTGCGGTAGATAAAATTCACTGTTGGTCAACATGGCCCCTTCGGTAAAAAATCTGTCTTCTGATATACGACGCAGCTTCGATGCTCGAACATATATCGGAATTCCACGCCCCTCATCGAAATTCCTCATCACCGCATTAACTGCAAGCGCCTTCTTGTCCTTAAAGTCATAATACATCTCATCGGCACGGACCGTCCGCTGACCTTCCGTCATTACAACATCTCCGGACATATAAATTGAGGCCACGTCATCACCAACCTGTTCCTTGCCCGAATAAAACATGACCGCGTTATCCGCCTCCAGTTCCAGCAACCCGCCCTCCTCATCCTGCTTCTGCCAAACATAGAACCTGCCTATCACCGTTCTGACATCCAGTCCATCATCAGTCTTGGTGCGTTCTATTTTAGGCGCAACCTCACCGGCTGGGGCTATATTAACCGGATACCCAAAGTGCGGCTCTTTTACTCTCGGCTTAAAAACTTCTTGAACGGGTGCTGCCGCCTTCTTCTTGCCCCCAAATAACACACCAAGCAATCCGCCCCCTTCCGGTTTCTTAGCAGCAGCCAAACTCTTCTTCTCAACTCTGGAAGAAACAGAAACCGCCTCTCTTTTAGGGGGCTTTTCTTGCCGAATCTTCTCACTCGGTAGTCCAGGCACCATTGCTTCCGGCTGAACAATAAACTTCGGTTTAATCGGCACTATCGACGCTTCAGCTTTTTTATAAAGCGCTAAGTCGCGGGGATCGGTCGATACCCTTTTATCCGCCGTTACAAAAACCTCGCCGCTCACTCCAAACTGCACTACAATTGATTGCCTGTCCTCAACTACCGTCTGGCTTATATCGGTCGTCTTGGCGCTCTTGCCTTTCCTGACCAAAACGCTGCCCTCGAGATACGTCTTTACTTTATAATCAATATTACCACCTCCCCAAAATTCACTAGTTATTCCTTTCACCCAGACTACCGCTCTGTCGCTCGAAAAATGATTGGCTCCTATCGACATCAAAAACCTGTCTTGGAAAACAAGAATATGTTCGCCGCTGTCACTCTGATAGCTTATGACATCCCCTCCCGATAGCTGCAAATCTTGACCCACAAAAGGTTGCGCTTCGCGATTGGAAACCTCTCCCTCGCTGGCTAATGAAACCGCCCCAGCCGCTAAAATTACAGATATCAAAAAAGATAATTCTTTTTTTCGCATATTTAACGTTTACCTCGCATTACGTGCACTATTACTTTCTTGCGAAACACGTAGCACGAAATTATAACCATCTCCCCCTCGCAAAGCCAACAAAAACCAAATTTTGTCCTCCCGATTTTATGATTTGTCGCCTGACTTGCTCAGAATTGTACTTCCAATAAAAATTATAATAATTTGCCATAAACCCATTACCGCGGTAAAATAGCTAAAAAATAAACAGCCAAATTGCTATTCCGCTTTATGCAGAGGTGATGTATGTCTGAACAGTACTCCGCTTCGGATAAGGTATACTCAACCGAAAATCTCGGCAAATGGAGCATCCTCGATATGCTGAACTATTTCGAGGAAAAAGGCGCTATGAGGGTCTCTGACCTGCATATCAAAATAGGCGCACCGCCTGTCTACCGAATCGACGGCGACCTTGTAAAACTAAAGGGCCTCTCCGTAACCCAAGAGACCGCAAAGCAGCTTATCTATCCTCTTGTAAGTGAAGAAAATTTAAAAAAGCTCCAAACGCAATACAGCGTGGACAGTTCCTATAGACTTGGCTCTCTCCAGTTCCGAATAAACGTCTTTAAGGAAAACGATGGTATCTGTGCCGCAATCCGGGCATTATCTCTGTACATCCCGAAAGTAGAAACTATCGGATTTCCAAACAATATCTGGAAGGACATCGTCAATCGAAAGCAGGGACTGGTCCTCGTTACAGGAATCACAGGAGCAGGAAAATCCACAACCATCGCTTCGCTAATCGATCGCGTCAGCGAAAAACACGCCTCCAGAATAATTACTATCGAGGACCCGATAGAGTATATCTACCAGCAAAAGCATTCCATAATTTCACAGCGAGAAATCGGAAAAGATGTCAACTCATTCATCGACGGCTTAAGAGCTATGCTCCGTGAAGACCCCGATATAATTTTCGTCGGAGAAATGAGAGACCCGGAAACCATTGCTATGACGCTTATGGCCGCCGAGACAGGACACCTCGTCTTCTCAACCCTGCACACAAGAGACGCCACCGGCTCCATAACCAGAATCCTCGATTATTTCTCCGCCGACAGACAAAACGAGGTGCAAAACCAGCTCTCGCTTGGCCTTGCTTACATCATCAGCCAAAAACTCATCCCGAAAAAGGACGGAAAAGGTCGGCTCATCGCGATGGAAATACTCAATAACAGAAACTACGCCTGCGCAAACCTTATACGCACAGGAAAAATAGAACAGCTCTATTCACAAATGCAGATAAAAACCAAAGACAGACCCGATGAAAAAATGATAACTATGGAAAAACACCTCGCTATGCTTGTAAAACAGGACAAAATCGACCTCCTTGAAGCCCAAAAATGGGTCAATAATGTCACCAGCTTCGCTGATATAATGAAGCGGGGTTAACGGCTTAAAGTATGACAATCAAGTTCTACTGCCCTAACTGCGATGCCATCATCGCCTTCGACAGCAAACATTCGGGAAAACGTGCCAGATGTCTTACCTGCGGACAGATTTTTATAATCCCGCAAAAAGACGACGAGATACCGAAAAAAATCAAACCCGAACCGATACCAAAAGGCGACCCCGTACCCGGCTTCTACCGCACCGTCTTCCTGGACAGTTGGAAAATTTTCTTCGATCCGCAAAACGCTACCTCTTTGGTGTTCGTCATCGCTGTAATCTGCTTCAAGTTCTTTCTCGCAGACATCTGGTGTATGAAATATATCTCATTTGTGGTTGTCTGGGGTTGGCTGCTTGCGTTTTACCTGAACATCATTTACGAAACGGCCTTCGAAATAGACCAGTTACCCCAGATTCAAATTTCGGACAGCAGCTTCTTAGGGCTGACGGCCCTCGTGGTGCACATTATCAAACCGTTCCTGACCTTCTTCTACACGATGTTCATAGTTCAGTTACCGTTTATCTTCGCACTGTCGACACTCGGGGACAAAGGTATGACCTACGAAAATATGTGGCAGTCGCAGACCATCCCTCATCTTCTCCTGCAGCTGCTGTTTATCTTCGGCCTGTTCTTATTCCCAATGGCTATACTGACCACGGCCGTTGGAAAAGACCTCACACTTTTAAGACCCGATTACATCATAGCCCCCGTTCTCAAAGCTTTCATTCCGTATCTCACAGTCGTGGCTTTACTCGTCGCCGCTTCTCTTTTGCATACCCGAACAAGACAGTTCGAAGACCTCGATTTCACAATAACCGCCGGCGCTCTGGCCCTGAACCTCGCCGTCCAGGCACTTACAATAATCGCTATGCGCTCAATCGGACTGTTCTACAGGCATTATAGCTGTTATCTAAAGTGGTAATCTTCTCGCTCCCAAAGAAAAACTTCCAACAAGCCCCGCACGAACAATATACTCAAAATATCTTTCTGTATATATGACAGTAAGGAGATTCCCCTGCCTTTTCGTAATAATCCTGGTGATATTTCTCCGCAGGCCAGAATTCTCCGGCCGCAGTTATTTCCGTCTTAACATCATAACCCTTTTCCTCGAGTTCACGAACCAGTCGCTCGGCAACTTCCCGCTGCTGCTCATTTAAATAGAAAATCGCAGACCTATATTGCGTCCCCACATCCGGCCCCTGACGATTAAGCTGAGTAAAATCGTGCGTCTCAAAAAACAGCTTCGCCAGCTCTTCGTAACTCGTCTTCGAACTGTCATACTCGACCTCAACCGCCTCAGCATGACCTGTCTTGTCGGTGTATACCTGCCTGTATGTCGGATTGTCCAGATGCCCGCCCGTGTACCCAACCGTCGTGGATATTACCCCCAGCGCCTGTTTTAAATAATACTCCGTCCCCCAGAAACACCCCGATGCGAATATCGCTTTCTTTATCTTTTGCTCACCTTCCGGAATAAAATCCATTGAAATGGAATTCACACAATACCGAACGTTCTTCGCTGTCATTCCCTCGCCCGTAAATATATGCCCCAGATGCGCCCCGCACTCTGCGCATATAATCTCGGTCCGAACACCATCGGCGTCCTTCTCCTTTCTGACTGCTCCCTCCACCTCATCATCGAAGCTCGGCCAGCCGCAGTCAGACCTGAACTTCGACGACGACTTGAACAGCTCAGCCCCGCACCGCTTACACGTATAAACTCCTTTTTCAAAATGGTCGTAATACTCACCGCTGAAAGGCCGCTCCGTTCCTTTATGGATGATGACCCGCTCTTCCTCTTTTGTTAACTTCCTGTACATATTCCGCTCCTCGTTAAGACCCGCTTTGTTGTTTGAAACTCCCGCCCGCATTGCTGCAATACCGTCGTTCTTTTCCCTATATATCCGGTTCTTGGATTGCGAAGATAACAGCCATCCCCACAATAAGCCCCCAGCCGCAACACAAACCACAAGAGCAGCCAAAACCAGCCATTCGTCAAAAGACCCCTTTTTGGGTTTCATCTTCAGCAACCTTCTGCATTATGAATATATGTTCCTGATTATTTATACTCATAACCCCTCCCCTCTGTTCGCCGCAGCTGACATTTCCCTCCCGTCTTTAATTATTCGGTTCGGCTGGTAATTTCAACTAAATGAAATCCGAACTCCGTCTGAATAGGCCCGTGAACCTTGCCGACCTCTTCGCCGAAAACAACCTTATCGAACGCTTCGACCATTTGACCGGGCGAGAATTCACCAAGCGCCCCTCCGTCTTTCCCGGACGGGCACTTGGAATGCTTCTTCGCCATTTCCGCAAAATCCGCACCGTCTTCTATTTGCTTCTTTATATCTTCGCATCTGTCTTTTGTCTCAACAAGAATGTGACGTGCACTGGCTTTAGTCATTATTGCCTCCTTTCAATTGAATTTATAATCAATCTGAAATTTCTAACCCTGTTCCGTATACTTGGGTTCGTTCCCTTTCTTCCATTTTATATTACAGCCCATACTTGGCTTCTGTTCGGCCGGCGCCTCCTTGCCTTCGAGCGCCGCCCTCAGGTCCCCTCCCGTTACCGGAACACCATTGCCGGGCCTGCTGTCGTCCATCTGGCCGCGATAAACAAGTCTCCTACCCCTGTCGAACAGAAACAAATCAGGTGTACACGCCGCACGGTACGCCTTTGCGACCTCCTGCGTCTCATCATAAAGATAAGCAAAGCTAAACCCTTTCTCTTTCGCCGTCTTTGCCATCTTTTCAGTACTGTCCTCCGGATAATTCTCCACATCGTTCGAATTAATTCCAGCCGCCGATACTCCTTTCCCCTGATACTCTTTTATAATCCTGACAAGTTCATCTATGACATGCTTTACAAACGGACAATGGTTGCACATAAAAATAATCAGGACCGCCTCGGCCCCTTCGAAATCTGAAAGAGATACCGTCTTTCCCTCCGTATCCGGCAAACTAAAATCCGGCGCCCTTGTCCCCAACGGCAGCATTGTAGAAGCCGTCTCAACCATAATTAATCCCCTAAAATAATTGTTCTCTTCTATTTCACCTTTTTAAATTACCTCTTACCTTTTCAAGTATTGTCATTACTTTCCTCAGCTCCGACCTGCCGGCGCCGGACATCACCTGCCGTATCTGCTCGATGTAATGCGGCTCGACCCTGGCAAAAAGTTTAGCGCCTTTGCCCGTGAGCTTGATGATATTGAAGCGGCGGTCCTTCGAGTGCGACGCTCGAACAACTAATCCGCCCTTCTCCATCCGGTCAACCAGCGATGTTATATTCGCGCGGTTCACTAACATCATATCGCTTAGCTGCGCCTGGCTCAGGCCGCCTTCGGACCCGCTGTGATGTTGAAGCAGCATCATCACATTAAACTGGACATCTGTCAGACCGAAACCCTTGAAAAATGCATCAGCACGTTTCTTCAGAAGATTCGCCGTATAGTAAATATTCAGCAGCGCTTCATGCTCGGCTATCTCGAACCCCCTTTTTAACTTTAGCTCTTCTTTGAGCGGCATATCAAACTCTCTTAAGCTGAACCATTCATATACAAACTATATATATCACACCCAATCAGCAAGAGATTTTCTTAATAATATAAATATTCGCAGTGCCGCCTCTCGTAGCGGCAGCTTGCCCTGCGGGCGAAGATCCCCGAGAAATACTACTTTGGCTATGTACAGGGGACCCAAACCATCGCGGCTTCCGTTAGCACTACGCAATACGAAAACATTGCGGCTTACGGAAGCAAGCCCAAGCTTGTGCCTTAGGTACAACAGCAAATCGCATATCTTCTTTGTTTTACTTGGCAAGATAGTTCTGTAGCCTTTTCTTAATATATCTTTTGCCCCAAGTTGTTTTAAAATATTCCTCCCTTTTCATTGTATCTTGCCAGCTCAAACATCCTTCCCAGTAAATCAACTTCCAGGGCCTTTTATCACTTGTCGATGAAACTTTACCCTCATTATGTTCTTCCAGTCTCCTTTTTAAATCCGTAGTGTGTCCGGCATAAAGACTATGGTCCCTCTCGGCCTGTAGAATATATACATAATAAAACTTGCTCATAAACTTAAATTTACCATTCACTTCTTGCCCCAGCCTGTCCTGTGAGACGCGCCTTTTGCTGTCTCATCGGGATGAGATAGTCCCTCGGACTATCTCACTGGGGCAACCTCCGGCAGAACTTCTAACCCCTTACCCACTTACCTAATATCATATAAAGTATTGATATGCCGCCCACACACAAGATACTGTAAAATAGATAGTTACGCGTAAATGCTCTTGTAATATCGAAAGTCACCCCCTTCGTTTCCCCAAACATATAACCTTCATCATAACTAAAAGAATCTGCGATTTCTTCTATAGTATCTGAGAAGTTTTCCGCATCATCTCCATCCAAGTAAAATCTCAAAACTACCATCCTATGATTGCCAAGCGCTCTTATGGTGGCAACAGTAATCTTTCCAACATCGGTATGACGAAATTTCAAAGTCTCGAGAGATATGTGCCTGTCTGCATAATAATCTAAATTTTTCTCTACCAGCTCAGCCCCTTTCCATGACTTTGGCAGATATCCTTCTGCATTCTGAATGCTTTCTATTGTTTTTTCTTTTATATCTATTCCCTTCATTAACCGCCACTTCTTTTCTAAGACAGCTTCTGAGACCTCACCAGTACTTGCACCTTGCACGAGTATATACGGCGGTTTCAAATATTCACTGCCTATTTTACTGCATACTGCAAAAGCTCCTGCTTTAGGGAATAAATCGTTAATGGCCTGCCTGTACTTACTAGGTAATTCTTCTAAAGAAGTAACCTCCCAGTCCACAGGAAGTTCAAAAGAAAAGTGTTCCTCTGAATTATGGTATCTAAATCCTGCCTGTCCGAAACAAATTGTCGCCAAAAGGCAAATACTTAAAACTCCAGTTATTCGTGTCATTCCGGAACTCCTTTCCATAACAAAACTTCGTATAACCGCCATTCTCCGTTACGCCGTAATTTTTCTTTTTCCTATTTCACATTCTCCCCCAAATTCCCCCATCTTTCAACACAAAACACTTGCTTGTGCTGCCTTCTGCTCAGAATCCTTTTTGTCAATTTTGCTGTTGCTGCCTCCAGTTCGATACTCCTTTATTTTTCTTACTTCGTCCTGCCGAAAGGCATCCCTTACGGGAGGCGGACTGCGTAATACTAAGGTCTCTCATTGCGGCCTCCGGAAGCAAGCCCAAGCTTGTGCCTTAGGTACAACAGCAAAACATATTACATTTCCTTCGGTTGCTTGCCCTATGGGCATGTGCCCTATGTACGGCCTACGGGCAGTTTACCCTGTGGGCACCAGCAACTATGGCCTATCGGCCGCACCACACAGTCCATCTTTATCAAAACCTTCCATTCTCAACCTCTCACTTCCCCAATCCATAACCTAAAAAAAGAATACCTAAGTATCTTAGGTATTCCCTCCATTTCCTAAAAGCAACCGCGGCGCCTGAGCGGAATCAATCAAATGCGCAGGGAGTCTTACCCCTAAAATCCATTTTCCCAAAATTTTTTTATCCCTTTTCCTCTAACGACTTAGCCAAAATCACACCTCCAAAAATACCAGAATTTTCGCATCATTCGCGCAGGTCCGTCCAATTATAGAGAGAGTTCTTTTTTTGGAGAACTATTATGACAAGCCAAGC